>JALOTU010000120.1 GCA_025457725.1 Verrucomicrobiota bacterium | reverse complement strand
GGTTCCACCAACGCCTGGGGAGCGGGCCCGGATGAGGATTATGACGGCGACCGGGACAGCGCGTATCTGGAGTACCTGAACAACACCAATCCCAAACTGGCCTCCAGCCGCTGGCGCTTGTCCCGGCTCGCAATCGGTTCCACGTTCTACGTGCTGTTCAACCGGATCGCCAATCGCGGTTACGAGCTCGAATTCACCGCGGACCTGGGCAATCCGGATGCCTGGAAACCGCTGGACTCGCCGGGAAATTCACCCTCGTTCTCCAGCGGGGACTATCCGGCGTTCGTGCCCGACGCGATCCACAGTGACGAGCAATCCAGACTGTACCGCATCCGGGTGTACGAACGGTGAGTTCATCCCCGATACCCAGGATCATACAGAACTGAACCTGCCCAACCAAACAGTCCGCCGGCCAGAGTAGATCGGAATGCTTCCTTTGCCTTCAGGATCAGTGTGAATCGCGCGAATCCGTGTCCATCCGTGGTTGCGATTGAATGGCTGCGGCTCAGATCCCGGCATCACTGGTCAATCCAGACCAGCGTGCCTTCCGGGGTGCGGTCGAACAGCGGGATCAGGTCGGAAGCGGCAAGGTGGATGCACCCGTGCGAGGCGGGGCGGCCCAGCGTGGTTTCATCGCCAAACCCGTGGATGTAGATGTAACGCCGAAACGAATCCACCGCTCCCCCAGAATTCAATCCGGGCTCCAATCCTTCCAGCCAGAGGATCCGGTGGCAAATGGTGGCGTCAGGCAACCCGTTGCGGGTGAGCCCCACAGGTCGGCGCGCCTTGAAGACCGTCCCGATCGGTTCCCCCGCGCCAATCTTCCGGGCCACCCGATGCAGCCCCAGCGGGGTCTGAAAGGAACCTTCCTGCTGCCCCACCCCGAACCGGGAGGTCGAAATGATGAAGCGTCGCCGCAGGTGAATTCGCCCGGGGCCCTGCCTTTCGCATTCCCACAGTCGCTGCTGACACACACTGACCAGCAGCAACCGCGGCGTCGGTCGCCCCCCCCATCGCCTCAGGCTCATCCGCCAGGCCAGGGGAATGGGAAAAACGCCAGGCGTCGGCACGCGGCTCATGTGAGCTTCTTGATCAGCACCTTTGACTTGCGTCCGCTCTGGTCGTACTTCTCGCGTCGCACCGGCGGCAGGTCATCGGGCGTGCCCTCGATGAATCCGCCCTTGGATTGAAAGTAGGTGAACGCCTGGGTGGACAGGGTGATCACCTCCTTGAGCCCCAACTCCCTGGCCTTGTTCTCGATGAAGGCGATGAGCTTGCGTCCGATGCCCTGATTCTCGTGGAGGGGTCCGACGTAGAGGCAGGCCAGCTCGCCCTTCGACTGTTCCGGGTAGGTGTGCAGGGCGATGCAAGCCACCGGGTTCCTGTCGATTTCGAAGATGTAATAGTCGCCGATCTGCTTTTCGATGCTGGCGCGCGTGCGTTTTACCAGTTCGGCGGTGGCCACGGATTGCTGGATCAGATGTTGGATATGCCGGACGTCCTTCTTCAGGGCGCGCCGGATCTGCTGATATTCGTTGGCGTAGATCAACGTGCCGATGCCCTCGTTGGAGAACACCTCGGCGAGCAGCCCTTCATCGACCCGGCCATTGATCACATGAACCCGCGGGATGCCGGCCTTGCAGGCGGCCACGGCATGCAGGGCTTTGGAGACGGCTTCCGCGGGAAACTTCGCCCGGTCGGCTGTCACCATCTTCTCCAAATCCGCCACCAGGATCTGCCGGATCAATTGATCGCCAAACTTCAATCCATCCGCCTCGGTGACAAAGATCACCTTCGCCGCCTTCAACGCCGAACCCACGGCCAGCGCCACCCCGTCGGAATTCACCCGGTAGGTCCGGCCTTCCCCGTCGAATCCCAGCGGCGGCAGGACCGGCACGATCCCGTCCTCCAACAGGTTCTTCAGGAACTCGACGTCCACCTTCTCCACCTTGCCGGTGAACTGCTGGTCCACGCCGTCGATGATGCCCATCGGGTGGGCGGTGATGGCATTGGGCGAGACCGCGCGGAGATCGTTGGCGGAGAGGCCCTCGATCACTTCGTGCGTCAGACGGTTGGAAGCGGCCAGGGCGATCTGCAGCGTCGCTGAGTCCGTGATGCCGGTGCCGTCCAGGTTGGTCGGCGTGGCGCCCTGCCGCACCGCCATCTCCCGCACCTGGGCCGAGGCGCCATGCACCATCACCACGCGGATGTTCAACGAACGCAGCACCGCCACATCCAGCAGGAGGTTGGGGAAATTCTCATCGGTCACCACCGCGCCGTCCACGGCCAGGATGAAGACCTTGTCCCGAAATCGGGGAATGTATTGCAGGATGCCCCGCAGATCTGTTGGTTTCACAAGTCCAGAGATGTCCTCCGTCACGGTCTTGCCCGCGCGGCAGCTGCATTACCGAACAAATCACGCGGTGATTCAAGAAGAAACGCGCTCCTGGAGGATGGCCGGCCCGCAAAGACCAGATCGAGGACATTCCTGTCCGCTTGTTGGCGGCGCCAGATGCGAGTGCGAATCCTCGCGCTGATGATACCCGTCCCATCACCGGCGGCATGAACGGGCCGGGAAAGCCGATATGGGTGGAGGTTCACTCGCGTCATGATTCCGTGCGGCTTGCAAGCGAATCATTCCTTGAAGAACCCGGTGGTGGAGCTTGGACTTGTGGGCGACGACGTGGGGAGTCGATCGGGTCGCCCCAGGCACTCCTTACGTCGTGCACTACAATCAGTGCCGGGCACATCTTCTCGCAAGATCAGGCGCGTTTTGAAATCGAGGCGTGGGGCGGGCCACAGGATGCCGCCCTTTGCCGCAAGGCGGTAGGCCCGCCGCTACTTTTACAGACAGGCTAAGGACCGTCGCCCGGCAAAATGTCGTTGTCGCAAGAATTCCCGAATGCATTGGCCATTGCACCCGCGGTGCGGCAGAATCGCGCGCCGGTGGATTGCGTTGCCCGGCGCCACTCTGCGGAAGCACACCTATGACAGAAACCATGCTGATCAGCATCGCCGCGATTCTCGCCCTGGGAATCGGGGCGCAATGGATCGCGTGGCGGCTGCGGCTGCCCTCGATCCTGCTGCTGCTGCTGGCGGGGTTTGCCGCCGGGCCCGTGCTGGGCTGGCTGCATCCGGACAAACTGCTGGGTGACCTGCTCATGCCGCTGGTGTCCATCTCCGTGGGACTGATCCTGTTCGAGGGCGGTCTGACGCTGAAGTTCTCGGAACTGAAAGCCATCGGATCGGTGGTGCGTAACCTGGTGACGGTCGGCGCACTGGTCACCTGGGCGATCACCATCCTCGCCGCGAAGCTGTGCTTCGGCTGGACCTGGGGCTTGTGCACC
Source organism: Verrucomicrobiota bacterium (assembly GCA_025457725.1). Taxonomy (GTDB): domain Bacteria; phylum Verrucomicrobiota; class Verrucomicrobiia; order Limisphaerales; family DSYF01; genus JALOTU01. The sequence goes on along the minus strand of JALOTU010000120.1, from coordinate 3,518 downwards.
CTCCTCGGCGCGGTGCTGGTCGTGACCGGTCCAACGGTGATCATGCCGCTGCTGCGTCACATTCAACCGGTGCGTCCGGTGGCCTCGACACTCAAGTGGGAGGGGATCCTGATTGATCCGGTCGGCGCCATGCTGGCGCTGCTCGTGTTCGAGGTGCTCCTGTCCCAGAGCGGCCACTCCGTGTGGGAAATCGCCCTCATGGGTTTCGGACGGATGATCGGGATCGGGATGCTGCTGGGCGTGGGCACGGGCCTGCTGCTCGCCTTCTTCTTCCAGCGTTACTGGGTTCCGGATTACCTCCAGAACCCGGTGGCGCTGATGGCGGTCGTGGGCGCCTTCGCCCTGTCCAACCATTGGCAGGACGAATCGGGCCTGCTCACGACCACCGTCATCGGCATCACCCTGGCCAATCAGAAATGGGTGCACATCCGCCACATCGTCGAGTTCAAGGAGAACCTCCGCGTCCTGCTCATCTCCGGCCTCTTCATCCTGCTTTCGGCGCGGCTCAACCTCGACACCGTGCGCCACCTCTCGCCGCTGGCCGGCTTTGCCTTCCTGATGGTGCTCATGCTGATCGCGCGCCCCGCGTCCGTGTTCCTGTCCGCCCTGGGCTCAACGCTGAAGTTCAAGGAACGCGCCTTCCTGAGCTGGATGGCGCCACGCGGGATCGTGGCCGCTTCGGTGGCTTCCATCTTCGCCGTCCGCCTCGCGGAAAACGGCTACCCCAATGCGCTGGAAATCGTTCCCGTCACCTTCATGGTCATCGTCGGCACCGTGGCGATCTACGGCCTGACCGCCGGCCATGTCGCGGTCAAAATGGAATTGTCCAAACCCAATCCGCAGGGCGTTCTGTTCGTCGGATGCAGCCCGCTGGTGCGCAAGATGGCGCTCAGCCTCCAGAGCGAGGGATTCCCCGTCCTGCTCGCCGACACCAATCGGGAAAACGTCGCCGCGGCCCGGCTGGAAGGGTTGCCGGTCTATTTCGGGAACATCCTGTCCGACGACTCTCGCGACGGGTTGGAACTCATGGGCGTCGGCAAGCTGCTGGGCATGACCTCCAATCACGAGGTCAACACGCTGGCTGGACTGCATCTCATGGACATCTTCGGGCGGTCCAACATCTACCAGGTCCAGGTGCATGCCGAGACTGACCGCAAGAGCAAGGCGGAGGGACACGGCCGCCTGGTCTTTGCGAAGAACATCCTGTTGCGGGATCTGAACGGCCTTCTTGAGAGCGGCGCGGTCATGCGCAGGACCCGGTTGTCGGCGGAATTCGGGTTCGAGCAATGGAAGGAGAAACACGGCGCCGGCACCATCCCCCTGTTCCTGATCACCGAAACCGGCACCCTCCGCCTGTTCACCCTGAGCAATCCACCGCTGCCGGTCCCCGGCCAGACCATCCTCGCCCTGGGTCAGCCCGAGGCCGCCAAGCCGGCGCCCGCAACCTGATCGCATCGTCGGTTCACCCCCACACAAAACGAGCTGTGCCTGGGGACGATCCATCGGTGTTCGGAACTGCATCGCCGCCCTTCGCCATGCGGGCAGCGCCAGGTCGAGTTCATGCAAGGAATCGATACAACAGCCACCCTAGCGCAGCAGCGCCGCAGTCACTCCCCCTCCTCCATCGGAATGGGGGAAAGGATCGGCCCGAAAACGGGTAGTTCGTACACGTCACAAGTTATCGTCACAAACGTGGCTGGGAAGAAGTGATCCAAGGTCTGAAGGCAGGCAGAAGCAAAATCGCATTTGACCGTCAGTTCCGGCGGCTTATGCTCAGCTCAGAATCCATCCTTCAGCGTATCGCCATCAAGGGCGGGCGCGCTGGTTTTGTTCAACTGAAAGGACACACGCATGCAACAACTCCGCTGTCACGATCTGAAGGCCGGCGACATTCTCCTGAAAGTCTCGGATGGCTCCATTCTCAGCAAGGGCATCCAATTCGGCCAGCGGTCCGTGGGCGGCGCCAATCCCGGAGTGGTGCATGCCGGCGTCCTGTTTGATCCGACCTACATCATCGAAGCCCAGGGAGCCGGCATCAGCGCGAACGATCTGCGCGTGCAAAACCTCCACTACGGTTATCACGTCTTCCGGTGCCACAAAGAGTCCGTGTCCGCCGGCGCCGGAACCTGCGCCAAAATGATGTTCGACATCCACCACGGGGGACGGAATCTGGGATACACGGTGTGGGGCGCCATCGGATCGCTATTTGGCGGCGCCGGAAGAGCGGCCAGCCGATCCGAAATGGACGCGCTGCTGGATCGCATTCTTCAAGGGCGCAAGCACCGGTTCTTCTGCTCGCAGTTTGTGGTGTTTGTTTACCAGTTCGTGGCGGAGCAATGCGGGCTCACGGCCGCCAGCATGTTCAGCAGTCACGACGCGAAAGTGGAGCCATCAGAACTGGCTGCCAGCTTGCAGCGCAGTTCGCAGTTCAGCGAAACCGGCTATCTCCTGCCGGAACAACGCTAAGGGGTCTCCTTTGGCTTTCATGCTTGTTCCTTTCAGTTTGCGTTTCAGTTTCGGGTGGATGAGCCGCGGGGACCGTCCACCGTTCGTGCGTACAGTCGTGGTCTTGCCCGATTTATTACAGGGAGATGTCAACCAGGATGACTGCCCTACAGTTTTCAGACAGACCTTGACGGCCTCTCAGCGCCGAATCTGCGCTGTTTGGGACTGCGGTGCTCGCCGACCGGGGGCGCACCCCACTGTATGCCGGGTGAAATGATGGAATGTGGTGGAACTTGTCGCGCTGCGACGAGTAGCGCCGCGTCCAGCGGTGCAACGAACCGCCGCAAAACCTGATTCCGCCCGCTGAACGCGGCCGGGGTCCTCGCCGCGCGACGACCACTACCTGCCAGGAACGGGGATGCGCCCCAAGACCGGGGGCCGAGCAAAGTCAGCTTGTCAGTTGTGCTAGCCGAGGATAGCGTTTCCGCATGAGTGAGATCATCTTCGAGGTGCGCGAAGACGAGGTCGATGGAGGTTATATTGCCTCGGCCGTTGGCGGAGGTATCCATACCGAGGCGGATTCCCTGGAAGATCTGCGCCGGAATGTCCGGGAAGCCGTGGAGTGCTTCTTTGACGATCCGGAACACGCGCCCAAGATCATCCGGCTGCATTTTGTGCGAGACGAGGTCCTCGCCAGATGAAACTGCCACGGGATGTGGCCGGGCGCCGACTGGTCAAGGCGCTGCGCCGGCTGGGCTACAACGAAACCCGTCAGACCGGGTCACATATCCGGGTGACACCCCAGCGCGACGGAGAACATCACGAGGTAATTCCCGATCACAGTCCTGTCAAATGCGGCACGCTGGGCAGCATTCTGAAAAGCGTGGCAAGGCATCACCGAATGACGGTGGAGGATCTGATGAGGATTTTGGAGCTGTGATGGCTCCCATCCAATCTCTTTGGGATTTCTAGTTTATGAGACAATCACGACACATCGGGCGCACCCTGCGGGAGGCGCCCAAGGACGCCCAGACGGCCGCGCATTCGCTGATGATCCGCGCCGGCTACATTTC
>JALOTU010000119.1 GCA_025457725.1 Verrucomicrobiota bacterium | reverse complement strand
AGCGCGGTCGTTTTCAGCCCCAGCCTGCTGAAAAGCCTTTTCGAGACTTCCGATGCGTTAAGAACAACCGTCCTCCCTTTTGCGAGCTCCACGGGCTGCACCGCCCATGCCTTTTCCCCGATCCGAAACGCGTAGCGGTTGCTGCCCATGATCTGCCCGCCTATCCAAAGCTCGAATATTAGTTCGGCGTCCGCGCGCCCCGCGGGCAGGCTGGCCGGGGCTGTCAGGTTCACGCCGATCTTTTCGTTGGCGTAGTAATCAACCGCCGGGGTCGCCACCTCCCCTTTTGACAGCGCGACGCCATCCACCTCGAACCGCCACTTCAACGTTCCGGCGGCAAGCGCCTTTCCGTCCTCGGCATCATTGACGATGGAGACCGGGACATTGAACGAGTCGCCGGCGAAACAATTGCGGCCGGTCAGCCGGGCGCTGATGAGCACCGGAGCCATGGCATAACGCAGGCCCTCGGTGACCACCGGGTAGGGTTTGATCTTCTCCGCGTCCCACGGTTTGCTGAACCAGGTGACCAGGCCGAAGATCAGCGTGCCGGACCAGTCCGCTCGCCGTTCGCGGCGATAATACTCCGCCAGTTCCTTCGTCAGCATGGCGTGCCGTTCCATGAAGATGGACGGATCCTGGTGCTCGTAGGCCCACTGCCCCACCCAGGACTGCGGAGTCTGGTGCCCAAACAGGTAGGCGCGTACCGGGTGGCCACTATCCCCGTTGTAGTAGCCGGTGGACATTTCCTGGCCTATGTACGGTCGGTCGGCGCTGCCTTCCCCGTCCTGTCCTGCCGGCAAATGAAAGAAGCTCTCGTTGTACCAGTTGAAATACCCATGCCGATCGTCAATGTCACCGTCGTCAATCCCCAGTTCTTCCGGCGATGCTTCCAACCTCCAATACGCCCGGCGAATGTAACCGGAATCGGCAACCACCGGATGCGTCGCGTCCGTATCGCGGATCATCCGGACCGCTTTGGACACGACCTTCCAACGGGCCAGGGTGTCGGCGTCGAGTTCAGGGGTTCGCTCCTTGGCGTGGGCGTGAAACACGTGGAACTTCATTTCATTGTTCACCGTCCACAGCGCGAGGGACGGGTGATTGCGATACTTCCGGATCAGGCGCTGAAACTCGTCCATCCAGATATCCAAAGACTCCTGCGGGGGAATCGGTCCTCGGAGCATCAACCAGGGCCAGGTGCCCTCATACGAAATGAGAATCCCCGCACGGTCCGCCGCCTCCATCCACGCCACCGTGCCCGGCAGCGCGTGGAAGCGCGTGGCGTTCAGGTTGTTCTCCCGCATGATCCTCATGAAGCGATCGGCCAGCGCGCGGTCGTTCGGTGCAAGCATGTTCGGACAATGGTTGGCACCCCGCAATGCGTAGGGCCGGCCATTGAGGTACAGGCGGTTGCCCTTTGCTTCGAACGTCTTGAAGCCGGACACCACCGAATCGCTGTCGAGGAGGTGGCCCTCCGAGGTCAGATCCACTGCAAACGTATAGAGGTCGGGATCTTCCGGCGACCAAAGCCTTGGCTTCAGTCCGCCAAAGTTGAGCGTCACCACCTTGCTTTCACCGGCAGCAACCCTTGTCGCTTTGCCTGCCAGCCTCACCAAACGGGTCTTGTCCGTCTCGCTGGTCACCAAAAGCTCCGGGATCAGCTCGGCAGGTTTGTCACTCATGTTTTTCAGCGTGATATCCACGTCCGCCCCATCCAGGCCCGGCCTGACAAAGATGTCCGTGATGCGTGCCGCCTCCGTAATCACCAGCTTGGTCGGTTGCCAGATCCCGCGGGGATCCTGGCGTGTCATGCCGTAGGGCAACGCCGCGAGCATTTTGCGGGTGACTTCCACACTGATGGCGACATCGACAATCTCGTCGCCATTGGCAATATCCTCGCGCTCCTGGTCCACCTTCACCGCGATCACATTGGCGCCCGGCTTGAGATAATCGGTTACGTCCAGTTTGATCTCGCCGAACATGCCGTGGTTCTTGCCGACAAACACGCCGTTCACATACACGTGGGCGACCTTGGCAATCGCGTCGAAGCAGAGCTCGAAACGCTTGCCCTTGGGGATGTCCGGCAGCACAAGGTGCTTGCGGTACCAGGCCGACCGGGTCTTTTCCCAGTCAAATGTAAAGGCCTCCACCCGCGCGTGCCGGTATTCAAAGTAGCTGTCACTGGCCCCTTTGTCGTAGGGCATGTCAGGAAAGGTCTCACCGAAAAGCCAGGCCGCGTACGGCGACCACAGATCCGGCACAGGCATCACATGCCATTCCGCGTCGTCCGCATTCACCGACTCGGGAAATTCAGTTGTGCGGAATTCGTAATCCGGGAGGAACAGCCAGTCCCCGTCCAGCGACACCTCCGACCGGCCCGGGCCCATCGGCTCAACCTTCAACGGCGTGTACGCCGCCCGCTGCTGCAATCTCAACGCGATCTTTTCCGCGGGCATTTCCACGTTGGAACCGCCCCTGGCCCACTGGGCGGCCGAGACCTGTTCGCGCGGCTCAACAACCAGCCAGTTGATCGAGGTTCCCGGCCCGTCCGCTTTGCGGCTGAAATGGAGCGACAGGCCTTTCTTGTCGACGGTCGCCTGCGCATACGACTGTTTGAACTCACCGGCAGCGGTCTTGTCGCGCAGCGGAGCCGCTGCCGAACCGAAGCTGAGGTTCAGGACACTGGGATGCATGTCTCCATGGTGCAGGGTGACCAGGTAATCCCCCGGCGCCAGATCCAGCCTGAACTCCGCCTCCACCTCACCGTGAGCGACGGTCGCCAACGTGTCGTTGAGCACATCGCCTGTTTTCTGACGATTCCGCGTGTCCACCTGCTTTGACCAGCCATAACCACGCGTCCGGGCATACTCCGCGCCGGAATCCGCCTTCCAGCCATCCGGCACCGCGTCGAGAGCCGGCTGAAAGTTGATTTTCACGGCGTCTTTCGCGAATGAGCGCCCAGGCTCCTCCCTGACGTTCAGAACGGTTTCCTCCAGGTGAACGTTGCGATATTCACTGACATGATAGCCTCCGCCCAGCCCGACTTTGCCTTCCTTGAACGGTGCCTTCGGATCATCCACTGAAATCATTTCGACTCCGTTCAGGAAGATCTTGATCGTGTCGCCGCGGGTCGTGACTTTCACCGTGGCCCATTCGCCCGGCCTCACCGTGGGTACCGGCTGCAGTGCCAGCATCCGGTCGTTGCCGTCGGGCGCATACCGCGCCAGATAGATATCTGAATGGGGTTTGCCACGCAGACCAACCACATAGCGGTGATTACGATCGGACTGGCGAAACGTGGCCCAAATGCCGACTTCTTCCAGACCGGCTTTCTCGGGCGCGCGACCCTCGAACGAAAAGGTGAAATCCCGCAGATCAGCATCATTCAGCAGGACATAGGCATCCTCAACCTGAACCTGATCCCCCTGCCACACCACGGTGCCCCGGCCCACCTGCTTCATGGTGGCCCGGTTCCGCTCCATCGCTCCCGTCGACACGACCAAACTCAACGGAAGCAACACTCCCCACATCGAATGACTCAAAATTTTCATGCGTTCTTCTATGCGTGTTCGGATCTGAACTCGCCGGTTTCGAATTGTTCCAAAAAAATCTCCCTGAGCTGCGCTTTTGGCTGGAGCTGGGACGTGTGGGGCTAGGGAACTCGCGCCCGGCTCATTTGCTTCCACGCCTCCATGGACCGGGTCAGATTCTCCTTCATGTCGCCTTTAACATTGTAGCATTGGAGGCCGATGGGCCCCAGGTAGCCCTCGGCATCGAGAACCTTGAGCAGTTTCAACACGTCCACCCGGCCTTCCCCGAGCACCTGGATTGTCTGTTCGACATTCGTGCCCGGGTCGGCGCCGTTGATCGTCACCATGTAAAGCTTCGATGCGGATGTGCGGAGGATGGTCTCCAACCGCTGCTCGTTTCCAGCCATGAGTTCGTGGCAGAGGTTGAAGGTGACGCCGACGTTGGGACGTCCCACCTGCTCCACGATCCTCAGCGCGTCCTCGGTCGTTTCGACATGATCCCCCCGATGCGGATAGAGCGCCACTCGCACTCCCGAGGCCGCTGCCATGTCTGCGACTTCGCGCACGACCCGGACGGCATCGGCGTCCTCCCCTTTGTCCAATCGTCCAACAGTCAGCCATACGACGGTGTCCCTGCCTTTCAACTTGAGAATCGCTTCAGCCAGCCCCTTGTCTTCCCGGGGCGGTTTTTCAAAGGACGCATGCACATAGATCCCGAAGATCTTCAACCCCGCTTGATCGAACGCATTCAAGCGTTCGGTGAGCTCCTGGGTGCCATTGTAGCTGATGCCATCGAAGCCGATGTCCTTGACGACTTCAGCCTGTTCAACGGGTGTGAGCCTGCCCCGGCCCACGCCGTTGTCCATGGCGAAGAACGGGTTGGGGCCTCGATCCGAAATCTCCGCGGCGCTTGCGCCGCCGTGCAAGAGCAGCACACTGCCCAGAAGGAGCGCGCGCCATGTTGCCGGCCTCCGGGCGGCCCTCCAGCCACGTTTCGGGGTGTCTAGACTTTCCATGGTGCGCGCGGGGTTTGGGGTTTCAGCCACTCGTTGGCCTCGTCATCTCCGATGACCGCCTCCTGAACCGGATCCCACTTGAGCCTGCGTCCCAACGCAATGGAAGCCATCGAGAGGCAGGCCATGGTGTTCACGCGGTGACCCCCTTCGGCGTCGTATTGAGGTTGCCGACGCTCCTTGATGGCGTCCAGGAAGTCGCGTTTCTCGCTCTTCATGGGGGTCAGACGCACGTCGTTCGGGCCGGGCTCCCAGGTGAGGAGCGACTCGTCGCTGATGGTGATATGGCTCGGGAAGACGACCTGGGCCCAACCCTCGGTGCCTTCGAAGCGGAGTGAGGGCGTTCCGGTCCTGCAAACCAGTTCGACGCCGTTGTCAAAATAACAATGTGCGTCCATCTCCTGCACCGTGTCCCAGAGGTTTCCCCGGGGAGGAAAGCTTCCCGTGGCCTCGACCTCCGTCGGACCGGTTGTTTCCGTTCCCATGCCCCACATGGCAATGTCCATCCAGTGCGCTCCCCAGTTGGCCATGATGCCGGAGTTGTATTCCTGGATACAGATCCAGCCTGGACGCCCCTTGGTCATGTGGCGCGGGTGGACGCGGCTCTCCGTGTAGGGTTTCTCGGCGGCCGGCCCCAGCCACATGTCATAATTCAACTCCTCCGGCACCGGCATGTCGGATTGCGGTCCCAGGGTGGGATCCTGGGGGACGACGGCAATGATGCGCTGGAGTTTTCCAAATTTCCCGTTTCGCGCCATGGTGGCCATCATCCGGTTCCAGCGGTAGGTTCGGAACTCGCTATCCGTGCAGAACACCCGCTGGTGGCGCTTCACCGCATCGGCCATCAGGCGCCCGCCGGCAATGTCGCGGCTGACCGGCTTTTCGAGGGCAACGTCCTTGCCGCTCTTCAGCGCGGCCAGGGCCAGGATCACGTGCCAGTGGTCCGGGGTCCCGATCATGACGGCATCGATGTCATCTGCGGCAATCAGGTCGCGCCAGTCCCCAATGGCGCGGCAGCTCCTGTATCGCCCTGAGGGCGATTTCTCGCTGTAAAACTTGTCGATGGCTTCACGGGCCTCGTTCATCCGCCAGCTATCAACGTCGCACACCGCCACCGACTGGGAATCCTCCTGATGGAGAAACGCGGGGATATTCACGTGGCTGGTCTGCCGGCCCGTGCCGATGTAGCCGATGGTGATGCGGTTGCTGGGCGCCACACCGCCATCCAGACCCAGCACACGGCCGGGCACGATCAATGGACCGGCAATCGTCGCGGCGGCGGCGGTGGCGGTGCGACGAAGGAAATCGCGGCGCGTGAGTGGCCTTTCAGATCGAACATGTTTTGTTTTCATCCTATTGATTCAGTGGCTCATTCGGTTGAGATGAAGGATCTCAGCCTGGAATATGGTGCGGCACAGCGCAAGAAGCCCGTTGAACAGGATCCACCGAACTGCGGCCGGTTCATGCTTTGCCCGCTCAGCCTGCCTCTCTTCATGGTCGTTCATGGCATCGAAATCGTCAGCGGGGGGGATATGGGCCTTCATAGTAATCGGCGGGCGACATGGGGATATAGGTCATCTCATCCCGGCTCGGTCTGGTTTCTGGAAACATCACAACCTCTCCCCGGAGCATCTTCCCAATCAGGCCGCTGAGCTTTAGATAGTGGTCACTGGGATAGCCTTCGTAGGTGACGAAACGACCGGCTGGCGGGTGGTTGGTGCATTTGAAGATCGCCGTGCCTTCGTCCACCTCGTCGAACATGGCGATGTAAGCCATGTCCATCCCGTAGTCGCGCACTCCCTCCGCCTGGCTCCAGAGGAATCGACCACCCAGGCGCGGGATTTGGTTGAGGGGACTCTTGCCGCCTCTCAGATTCGTCCAGCTGAACCCTGGAAAGATCACCGCGTAATAATCCTTGCCGTGCTGCTCGCACCATTCCAGGTCGTCCGGGAACAAGCGGGCCTGGTGCTGCTGCGCTTCGGCGGGGGTGCTGTAACGGCCAACATTCCAGGGTTGCACAATGTCGATGTATTCGCGCAGCAGACGGAACTGGGCCTGTTCTCTTTCACTGCCCGTCTCCCAGCGTCTCCAGTCGTTCGGCACGCCGGCCAGAAGGGTGCAGTTCCCTCCCTCGTCGCTCTTGAGGAAACGGAAGAACCCTTCGCAGGCCGCCTCGTCGAAACTGCGAAACCCATATCCCCACAACCCGATCACCGGTTTGCCGCGATGCTGCTGATAGGCCGGCGTCTTGAGCAGCTCCATCTTGCCGAGCAGCTCCCTCCAGTCCTTCTCCATCAGCCGACAGGTTCCCGGATCGAAGCTCGTGTCGTACATCACCGCAAAGCTGC
>JALOTU010000118.1 GCA_025457725.1 Verrucomicrobiota bacterium | reverse complement strand
CGGTTTTCCGGGTGAAGGCCTGGCAGCAGTGTTCAGTGCCTTGGGAGCAAGGGGTTTTGTGTCACCTGAGGCAGCATTGAGCTTTCTTATCGAAAAAACCGCTGGAATTGTGTGCAAACACGCTATCGTTGAGACGGCGTTGCCTCTGTTGGAAGACGGCTCCAGAAGGTCCGCCCTGGCGTACTGCATGGCGTGGCTTCAGATTGCCGGCGCCAATTCGGTCCTTCCCCCCTGGGTGCGCTACCGGTTCCCTGAAATTGCTTTCATCTTGACCAAACTGAGGCAGACACCGTGCGGTGACGAAAAATGCCGCTATTGCCGTGAACACCACAACCCTGAAATCAATCTCGAACGTTTTTTCGGGTTCACCGGCTTCAGGGAAAAGCCGTCCACCCGGGAAGGAAAAAGCCTGCAAAGGGACATCGTAGTCACGGGCATGCGAGACAAGCCCCTTCTGGCGATCCTGCCGACCGGCGGCGGGAAATCGCTTTGCTACCAGCTGCCGGCATTGGTGCGCCACCAGAGCCGGGGGATGTTGACCGTGGTTATTTCACCTCTCCAGGCTTTGATGAAGGACCAGGTGGACAACCTCATGAAGATGACCGGCACCCCTTTTGCCGCGGCCATCAGCGGACTTCAAACACCCCCGGAACGTGGCGAGGTGCTGGAACGCGTTCGTTTGGGCGATGTTGCGATCCTTTACATCGCCCCTGAGCAGCTTCGCAGCCGGTCCGTCAGAAGTGTGCTCAGCCAGCGGGAGATCGGGTGTTGGGTGTTCGACGAGGCCCACTGCGTGTCCAAGTGGGGACACGACTTCAGGCCGGATTACCTTTACGCTGCAAGGTTCATCCGTGAGTTCGCCGGCCAATTCAACCAGCCCGTGCCCCCGATTTGCTGCTACACCGCCACGGCCAAATCGGATGTGATTGAGGACATCACCACTCATTTCCACGACGAGTTGGGCCAGGAGCTCAAGCTTTTCGCCGGCGGGGTCGAGCGCGAGAATCTGGCCTTCGAGGTGCAGCCGGTAGCTGCCGCTGAAAGGTACGAGCGGGTATTCCAAATTCTGACGGAAAGTTTCAAAGAAGACGGCTCCGGCAGTGCAATCGTTTATGCAGAAACTCGAAATGGGACTGAGGAAATCCGTGACTTTCTGCAGAACCAGGGGATGGGGGCGGAAGCATTTCACGGTGGGTTGGACGCCAAGGAGAAACGCGACATCATCGATTCCTTCGTTGCGGGCCGCACCTGCGTCATCTGTGCCACCAACGCCTTCGGCATGGGCATTGACAAAGCCAATGTCCGGCTGGTCTTGCACTTCGAAATGCCGGGCTCCCTCGAGAACTACATCCAAGAGGCCGGGCGGGCCGGGAGGGACGGTGAACCCGCACGCTGCGTGCTCCTCTACGACCCCGATGACGCCAACCTTCAGTTCCGAAAAGGGGCGATGTCGGAAATCAAAAAGCGCGAGGTCGAACGCATCCTCCGCGCCCTGAGGCGGGCCAAGCGCAACAAATTGGGAGAGATCGTCATTACCAGCGACGAGCTTTTGCGCGACGAGGATCTGGCCGACTTGCACGAAGACCGGAAGGAGGCGCGAGATACCAAGGTCAAAACCGCGATCGCGTGGCTCGAGCGGGGCGGTTTTCTGATCCGCGACGAAAACCTGACCGAGGTGTTCCAGGGCCAGCCGCTGGTCAAGGGCCTCGATGAGGCGCAGGCAATCATCGCAACGCTTAACTTGCCCGGGTTCGTTGCCGGCCTGTGGATCAAAATCCTGGGCGTTTTGTTCAACGCACCTGAAGACCGGAGCCTCAGTGCCGACAGTATTGCCGAGAGCCTGTTCCCAAGCCGGGAGTTGCTGCAGAAGGCGGAAGCGGCCTGGAAGCTTACCCCGGCGCAGATCGTGATCCGCGCCTTGCACGACATGGCCGAGGCCCGCTTGATAGACCGCGGGATTATGCTGACGATCATCTTGCGGCCAAAGGGCAAGGGCAGCGCCAGGCTTGTCCTGCAGGCGGTGTCGGATTTAGAGCAGCGCCTCATCGCCCTGTTGCAGGCGGAGGACCCGGACGCCGACGACGGGGGGTGGGTCGATCTCGACCTGCGCCGGGTTGCCCAGAGGCTGAAGAACGACGGCTCGGAGGTCAACCCGCTTGCGGTCAGGACCCTCGTAAAGGGCCTTTCGCACGACGGCAAGGGGCTTGCCGCCGGCCTCGGCAGCCTGGAGCTCCAGCACCTCGGGCGGGATCGATACAAGGTGAGGCTTCAGCGCAGCTGGGGGGCGATAAAAAAGACGGCGCGGCTGAGGCGGGACGTCGCCTACGTTATTCTGAAGACCCTCATCGAGAAGGCCGAAAGGGCATCGGGAGGGGCCGGGGAGGCGCCTTCCAGCGATGTGACGCTGTCGGTTTCCAGCAACGAGCTTTCGAGCGCCGTGCTTGCGGATATCACGTTGAGGCCCGAGATAAAAAACCCCCTGGCGGCGGTCGACCGCGCCCTCATGTTCCTGCACGAGCACAATGCCATCACACTTCAGGGTGGCCTGGCGGTCATGCGGCAGGCCATGACCATCCGACTCAAGGCCGAAGACAGGGCCAGGCGCTACAGCATGGGGGATTTCAAGCCGCTCGCCGTGCACTACCGCGAGAAACGCTTTCAGGTGCACGTGATGCTGGAGTACGCCCAGTTGGCCCTGGACAGGATCGCCCGCGCCCTCTTACTGGTTTTGGACTATTTCAGCCTCGGGCGCATCCGATTCGTCAACAAGTATTTCTCCGACAGGAAGGATGTCATCGAGCGAGCGACAACCCAGGAAGCATACCGCAAGATCGTCGAAAAGCTCGGCAACCCGGTTCAGATTTCCATCGTTGGCTCCCCGCTCGGGGAAAACACCCTCGTGCTCGCTGGGCCGGGTTCCGGCAAAACCACCGTGGTCGCTCATCGCTGCGCCTATCTGCTGCAGGTCGAGCGGGTGCCGCCGCGGCAGATCCTGGTGCTCTGCTTCAACCACAGCGCCGCGGTAAGCCTGCGCAAGCGGCTGCACGCCCTTGTCGGAAAGGAGGCCTGGGGGGTGTTGGTCTCGACCTACCACGGTGCCGCGATGCGGATCGCCGGGATCTCCGTGAGGGACATCGTAGAGGCAGGCCGGGGCAAGGACATCGACTTTGATGGGATCATCCTCGATGCCGTGAAGCTTATCAGGGGGGAGACCGAGGTTCCGGGGATCGAGCCCGACGATGTGCGCGACCAGCTGCTGGGGGGCTACAGCCACATACTGGTGGACGAGTACCAGGACATCGACCAGGCGCAGTACGACCTCGTCTCGGCCATCGCCGGCCGCACCCTGGAGGAGGGCGAGGGGCAGTTGTCGATCATGGCGGTCGGCGACGACGACCAGAACATCTACGCGTTCCGGGGCGCCAACGTCGAGTTCCTCCGGAAGTTCAAGGAGGATTACCAGGCGAAGGAGGTGCCCCTCGTGGAGAACTACAGGTCCACCAGGCACATCATCGACGCCTCCAACCGTCTGATCAAGCACAACAAAGACCGAAAGAAGATCGACCACAAGATCCGCATCAACCGCGAAAGGGAACCCAATCTGCCGGGAGGTAGGTGGGAGCTACTCGATCCGGTGTCCAAGGGCAGGGTGCAGGTGATCGCCGTAAAGAACCACTGCCATCAAGCCGAGTGCGTCAAGGCCGAGTTGGAGCGACTGAAGGGCCTCTCACCGGGCCTGGCTTGGGACGACTGCGCGATCCTGGCGCGGAGCAAGAGAGTTCTGTGGCCCGTCCGCTCTCTTTTGGAGCAAGCAGGTTTGCCCGTGAAAATCCCTCTCGAGAGCAGCTTGCCGCTTCACCGCGTGCGCGAGTTCTCGGCCTTCATGGAGGCGCTTTCTGAACAAAAGGGCGAAAACTGCAGGGCTTCCGAATTGCTGGCTTTGATCGATGACCTGATCTCCGGTAATACGGCGAGCCCCTGGTGGCGAATGCTGGTGAGCTTCGTCAAGGCCCTGGCCGATGAAACCGCGGATGCCACGCTGCCGGTCGACTGGGCGATCGACTCCTTTTATGACTACATCGCCGAACAGCGGCGCGAAAAATTCCTGGGAAGCGGGCTCTTTCTCGGCACCATCCATTCCACAAAAGGGATGGAGTTCCCGCACGTAGTCATCCTCGACGGTGGCTGGGGGGCGCCAAGCGACGACAAACAAGCAGAGGAGGAGCGCCGCACGCTGTACGTTGGGATGACGAGAGCCAGGGAAACCCTGGCATTGATGATGTCGGAGGAGCGGCCGAATCCCCTTTTGAGGGATCTGAAAGGCGGCAATCTTCTGTTACGAAAGGGCGCGGCGCCTTCCGGCAACCCGTGTGGTGCTGCGTCCCGGCAATACGAGGTCCTTGGGTTGGAAGATGTTTATCTGGACTACGCCGGTGGGTTCCATCAACGCGATCCGATTCACGTACATTTGTCCCGAATCCAAGCGGGGGACAATGTTATCCTGACTGCCGACAACCCCGCGATAAATATCTGCGACAAAGAGGGGTTTTGCGTGGGCAGGCTGTCGCAAGGAGCTGCGGCCAATTGGGAAGACAAACTAAAGCTGGTGAGTGAAGTGCGAGTGGTCGCCATGGTTAAACGCGACAGCCTGGATTCGCAGGAGGGTTTCAGGGACCGTGTCAAAGCGGAAAAATGGGAAGTGCCGGTACTCGAAGTTGTTTTCGCATGAGTTGATGCAGAAGGCAGGAGGATGGCGGGGGACGACATGAGCGCAAACGTAGTTGAGCTGGTTGAAGCTGAGTTCGGGATCGTAGTTGCCGTCAACCTCAAGCGATTCAAGCGTAACAGTTGGTTTGCGGTCGGTTTAACTGAGACTGAATGCCCTCGCTGCAGGAGCCGAATGCAGAGTTGCCGAATGACCTAAACGACCAAAGCAGGGCTGCCCTATCACTACTAAACGAGATCATTAAGGCCAAACTCGCCTCGGGTGAGGATGTCTTGATCAGCGGGTTCGGGAAGTTCTGTGTTAAGAAAAAGCGTGAGCGAAAGGTCAGAAACCCGCAAACGGGTGGAGATATGATGCTGGCCCCAAGGCGGGTCGTGACGTTCAAATGTTCTGGCAAGCTGCGTAAGAAAATCAAACAGCGGGGGAATGTGTGATGGATTCCGCCGGTTTCAACACCCCGGTAGAGGACAGGTATTTCGAGGACTATGTGCCCGGCTCAACCCATGAGTTCGGTCTGATTACAATTGACGAGGAACAAATCGTCGCCTTCGGCAAGCAGTTCGACCCTCAGATTTTCCACACGGATCCGGAGGCGGCTAAATCCTCAATTTATGGCGGCCTCATTGCCTCCGGCTGGCATACCGCAAGCCTCATGATGCGCGAAGTGGTACGGTATTACCTGCCCGGGGCGGCGAGCCTTGGTTCACCAGGGGTTGATGAACTGCGATGGTACCTGCCTGTTCGCCCTAGTGATAGGCTGTCTGTTCGAATGACCGTGTTGGAAACCAGCCGTTCCCGCTCCAAACCGGACAGGGGAGTGGTCACGTCCCTTTTTGAAGTGCTAAACCAGGAAAGGAAGGTTATCATGAGTACCAAAGGGGTGAATTTCATTTTGTGCAGGTCGCCCCAATCGAGCGAACCGGTTTCCTGAATATCATGCTGTTCCTTCGGCGGCTCGATTGATGTCTAAGGGGATTAGGACGGGAACGTTTGTAATCAGACCACCGGCTGATGATTCAGGCCGGCTGTCGAATGACACTGACATCAAAGACCATTCCCATGAAAATCTTTCAGTACGGGCAGACTGAGATCGATCATTTGACCCTTCGCGACAGAAAACTCGGGAGGGCCATCAATCGCATCGGCCTGATTAAGCGGCAGATCATTCCAGATCTGTTTCAGGCCTTGGTCCATAGTATCGTGGCACAGCAGATTTCCCGAAAGGCAGCGGACACCGTCTATGGCAAGCTGTGTGCAAGCCTTGAAGAGGTTACTCCCGGCAAGGTGGCCGGCACAAATGTTTCCGATATTCAGCAATGTGGCCTTTCGATGCGCAAAGCCCGATACATCAAGGGGATCGGCGAGGCCGCCATCCGTGGTGATTTGGATTTGGTGGAACTGAGGAAAATGCCCGATGAGACGGTTATCGAAAAACTCTCATCCCTGCCAGGTATCGGAGTCTGGACAGCCGAGATGCTCCTGATTTTTTCACTCTGCCGGCCGGATGTCGTAAGTTGGGGGGACTTGGCCATACGACGCGGCATGATGAACTTGTATGGCCTGAAGGAGCTCACCAGAAAACAATTTGACCGCTTCCGAAAAAGGTACTCCCCGTGCGGTTCGGTTGCTTCACTGTACTTGTGGGCCCTGTCCGTCAAACAACCGCCCCAAAAGTTTTAAGAAAGCCCCAGTCACCACCATGCAATCAGCATTCGGCCCACCCGCAGGGACCATAGCCGAAACCATCCGTGGAATTGTAGATCGGGTCACCTACCACAACCCGGACAACGGCTGGTCGGTTCTTCGGGTATTCCCATTCAACAGCCCCAGCCAGCAGGAAACGGTCATTGTGCATCAGACAAAGGTCTTTGCCGGGGCGACAATGGAGTTCCAGGGCGCATGGACCACGCACCCCAAGTTCGGCCGCCAGTTCAAGGCCACCAAGGCCATCGAGAAAAAACCCGCCTCGGCGGCAGCCCTTGAGAAATACCTCGGATCCGGCCTCATCAAGGGGGTGGGCCCGAAGATCGCCAAGAGGATTGTCACCCATTTTGGCGACGACGCGCTCGATATATTCGAAGGGCAGATCGGAAGGCTCACTGAAATTCACGGCATCGCCCAGAAGAAACTGGAGATGATCAGCGCGGCCTGGGCAGAACATAGGGCGATCCGGGATGTGATGA
>JALOTU010000117.1 GCA_025457725.1 Verrucomicrobiota bacterium | reverse complement strand
GGATTATGACGCGTCTGCCCTAAAAAAAGCCGGCCGCCCCGGAAGCCCTGGAGCCGGGTGGACATGGAGAGCGGAAGGGATTGCGGGTTGGACTGGTGGGCGCTGAGGGATTCGAACCCCCGACCCCCTCGGTGTAAGCGAGATGCTCTACCACTGAGCTAAGCGCCCGTGTCAAAGGGACCTTACTATGAGGGAATTCCGGTCAGAGGCAATAGTGGAGCTCTACGCATTCTCCACTTGAAATTCCGCAGCAACCCGTTCGGGCCGTCCGGCCAGGGTCGAAGCCGGCACCGCCCCGATGGAGTTCTTGACCCATCCTTGGTGAATTGTGAACAGTTGCTCAGCGCGCTTGTTTCGGCTTCGCAGACCCCAGGCGTACAGCGCCTGGTCTCGGCGACTTGAACGGGGCGGGTCGAAAGCTCAGGCCTTGCGGAGCGTCTCCATATCAGCCAGAAGTTCCTCCAGTTTCTTGAGGACTCGCCCGTAAAAGGCATCCAGCTCCAGGGCATAGAGACGGCCGCCAAAGACCCCCAACAGGCCGGCGATGAAAAGGACCGGCAACAGCAGCATCCCGGGGATTCCGTTGATCAGCCATGCGCTTTCGGAGGGGCCGGCTATCATTTCAAACAGGCGCGGCCCGTGGACCGAAAGCCATAGCCCCAGCACCGTCCCGACAAAAATCGCCGGATAGTAGAACCGCGCCATTCGGCCATTCAATGAAGTCAGGTATTTCATCCAGGCATCGAACGCCTTCAAATACTCGTAGCTGCTCACACTCTGGTCGATCGTCTCCAGCGCGTTCAGCTCTTTTCGGTTCACGACGAACACGACCACGAGCGTGAGAAACATCACGATCCCGGTGATGGGCATTTGCAGCAGGAATAAGCCTATCAGCCCCAGGACCCCGCCGATGGCGATTGCCTTGAGGTTGAACCGGAACATCCGTTTGAATTTCTCAATAATGTGTTCCGATTTCCGGTTGTACAGGTTGTTCACCTGCGGCGCGACGAGGGCGTCGCGGTCCAGAAAACCGGCCCTCCAGATCATTTCAATTGACTTTTCCATCGAGCAGTTTCCTCAGTCGTTGTTTGATGCGCTGAATGCGAACCCCAATGTTGTTTGCGTTTGTCCCGGTGATCTCGGCGATTTCCTGGTAGGTCTTCTCTTCCAGATACAACAGGATCACGCCACGGTCGATTTCTGAGAGTTGCCGGATCGCGTGGTATAGCTGATTGAGCGATTCATCATCAAAGGCCGGAGTCTCTTCGGCGGCTTCCTCGGGAAGACTGTCCGAAGCGAAATGATCTTTGGCATGCCTGCTTTTCTTCAACAGCGTGAGGCAGACTTTCAGCGACAGGCGGTAGACCCAGGTCGACCATGCCGACTGCTCGCGAAAGTTGTTTCGGCTCCTCCAGATCTGCAGGCATACCTCCTGGTAATAGTCCTCGAAGTCCTCCTGCGAATTCGTATAGGCCCGGCACATCTTGATGATGATGCCGGCATAGGGCAGGATGGACGCGGTATAAAAGTCGCCACTCACAGACTTCAGGACGGATTGACTTGGGAGGCAGGCGGGACATCCGTTCCACGCGCTACTCCGTGCTGGTTCTCAATACGCGGTTCTGCTTCGCCGCTTCAACGTCCAAATACAGACCGATGAGATAGCCAGCGATCAGACCAATGCCGACGCCAAGACCTGTTGCCGAGGTTCCCATCGAAATTCCGGTGAACCCATGCAGGGCGGAACCGAGTGATGCCCCGACTGCAACGCCGAAGGCGAGGCCCAAGGCAGTGTAGTGTCCTTCCGGAACCAGCGAAAGGCTGGTCCGGACGGATTTCATGAATTGTCGGCTGCTTCGCTTGAGTTCCTTCACACCACGCGTCTCCAGGAAAAGACGGTCGAGGGCCGCCTCGACCGGTTCAAGCTGTTCCAAGGACAGATCGCGTCTGCTCAGGTCGCCCAGGACGGCGAGGAGTTGGGCATAAACCTTCCTTTCCGACTTTTGATGCGATTCGGCCAGGAGGTCTTCGATGGTTTTGCGGGCGTGTTGTATTTTCATTGTCTTTCCCTGTTTAGTGGCGGAAAGCAGGAATTATTACACCCCAGGCCGCATTTTCTTGTTTTCGCGCTGTTGACTCGCGGCCGAGCAGGGAAAAGAGTCCTGCCCGAGCTGCCCTGGTTTCGAGCCTCTGGGCGGCACGGGCAGATCGTCAAAGCATGACAGGGAGGGCGCGGTGGCCTCTGCAGGCTCCCTGGGCGAGGGAGCGGAAAAGGCCGCCCTGATTGATGCCACCCTCCCTGTTGATGCGCTCGGCATTGTGGTGGTGGATGGAGCGCTGGGCGTTGCAGGCCCGCGTTCTCCCGCATCAGCGCACGAGCAAAAAAGCCATCCTCGTGGCCAATCTGGCGCCGGGCTTTCTGGCCAGCATTCTGGCGGGCGCGCAGAAGCTGACCCAGGCGGCGCACCCGAAACGCGAATGAGTGCTGGCGCGCACTTCTTCTGGCGTCAGGCGCCCGGAGCCGCCCAACATCAGCGCATTGCTGAATGGTGGAGGCTAGGCGGTTTCCCGGACCGCTGCGCGGACTCGTTTGAGAAACGGGGGAATGTCCTTGTAGGGATCGTAGCGCTCCGTCTTGCCGGCCGACAGCGTTTCGATCGGCAGATAGCCGCGGTAATCCGAGCGCCGCACGATTTCCATGAGGCGGTTCAGCTGAATGGGGCGGAACTCCGGGGCCATGTACTCCGATGGAGACACGCGCGCATACTCCTTGATTTGGAAATTTACACCATAGGGCATGACCTTTTCGATGTCCTCGTAGGGGTCGGGCGTCAGAAAATAACCGGTATCCACGATGCAGCCTGTCCATCGGGAATTCACCGCCGCGAGCAGCTCAATGGTCTCGGCGGCGGTCTTGAGAAAGTCGCCATGGTTTTGGATGCCGATGATCACGCCAAATTGCCTGCCGTAATCGGCGACCACTCCGATGTCTTCGACCATCCGCTTGAACGATTCGGTTCTCCAAGCCTGGAGTTTCAGGGCCTTTTCCTCCTTCGCCGGATCATCGGGGGCGATATGTTCCTTCATGAGGTAGGAGGGCTCCAGCCCCGTGAACACGCGCAGCACGGGTGCCCCCAACCGGGCGGCCACCTCGATCCAAGCCTTGATCCGATCGATGTCCTTCTCGATCTTGGCCCGGTCGCCCCCCTCATCGGTGCTCCATCCCCCGCCATTCTTACCTTCCCGGTCAAAGGGCACTCCGGTGAATGAATTGCCGACACCCGTGCCGCTGATGGGCAGGCCCAAATCCGACGCGCGTTTCCTCAATTCGTCAACAAAGCTGTCCGGCGGGACGGTCGCCTCGGTCGCGGAGTAGTTGGGGAAGTAGTACGCCGTGATGTCCACTGCATCAAACCGGTGGCTGGGATCGGCGCAATAGTCGAGCAACTCGAACAGCGTCAGGCCCGGGCCTCTGCCTTTGACAACATTGTTCAGCTCCTTGGAAAAGGAGTAGGCATTGAGCCCGATTTGCATGGGTGCGGCCGCCTGAAATCCCGGCACCGGGATCTGCTGGCCGAGAGCGGAGGCAACACTCCCGAGCCCGGCGCCGCCAGCGGCGACACAGAGCGGGAACAACGTCGTCCTCTTGAGAAAGTCTCTACGGTTCATTTCCAGATACCTTGATGTGCATTTCAGATTCTCGCGGGCACGGGCCCAACCCGTTCGTTCGGGGGAACACTCCCATGCTGGGGTGTCGCCGGCTTCCCCGCCATCAAAATAGGAATAGCACTTCTCCCGGAAATCTGGACGATGAGCGGTGGCGCGGCCGGAACGGTTGTACCCGCCCCGCTCAAGGGTTCAGGGAGATGCCAGACTGCGGCGGATCCGAAAACCGATCCCCGGGTCCACCATGGCTGCGGTGGCCAATTGAACCGCGTGGGCTCCGGCCTCGAGATGACACCGGACGTCCTTCGCGCTCCCAATCCCTCCAACACTCACCAGTTTGAGCGGCAGGCCAAGTTGCTGGATGACCCGGGCGAAAAGCCGCACCTGTGTCAGCACTGCGTCCCGAATGCCTTCACCGGCGATGCCGCGCGGCTCACCCCCGAACAATGGGTGCTGATGCTGGTCCACCACGCGCGAGGACAGGCAGTTGACCATGACCAGCGCGCTGGCAAACGGAGCCAGCGCCTGGCACAGCTTCCGGGCGGAGGGTTCATCGTCCACATGGCCAATTTTGATCAGCAACGGCTTGGGTCCCACGGCCTGACGCAAGCCGGCAGCCACTTGCGCCGCCGATTCCGGCGATCGATAGAGCTGGCCGTCCGTGCTGGTCACATTGGGGCATGAAAAATTCGCCTCGATGCAGTCCGCTCCGCCGTCAACAGCCCATCGGGCGCACCGGGCAAAATCTTCAGCCAGGTTCTCGATCGTCCAATCGTCTGAAGGGGTGGCGACCACGGAGACGGAGAGGAGCTTGTGTTTGGGCAGTGCCAGACGCGTGGTGGCGACATCCGCCCGCCACAGGTCGGGATGTCTTGAGGGCATGCCGAAGGAAACCGCCCAACTGCCGTGCATGTCGGGGGCGGACACCGCTGGTGCCGCGGAGTGACCCAGGGGTGAGACGGTCACCGGTTGGAGGTTCGGCATTGGATAACACGTCCGCGGACGGCTCCGAACCGTCTTGTAGGTCAGCACATCGAACCCCAGCGATGCGTAGTAGCGTATCCAACGGCCGTTCGGCAACGGTCCGGCGGCAATACCCAGCGGTGAATGGACAGGCAGGCCGCAATAGGTCCACGAACCCGGCAAAGGCGGTTCTTCGATTCTCGCCGGAGCCGGGTTCCGCCGGCAGTTCCAATCAAAGGACTGAGTCCGGTCGTAACGGGGCAGGGACAAGCCCTTTAGAGGATCAGCGGGGAGACGTGGGGTGTTCATTGGTCGCCACCGCGCCGGCGGGCACTGCACGTTTGCCAAGCACGAACATCATGGTTTGCCCTGCGGGCCCGGAACTGCCTCCTGTCGCATCCCGTTGTTGAGCACGAGGCAACACTCCGGTTTAGAAGCCCAGCGTCGTGTTCTTTTCCCTCAGGTACAGCTCGACATTGCTGGGAGTCGGCCAGTAGCCCCGGTCCGACCGCGTGTCCCCTATGTTCCCCAGCGTGGACGGAGGCATGGCGCCGGCCGCGTAGTCCGGCATATCGAGGCGGGTGCTGTGACCGTCGGCGGCGAAGCCCATCCCATTGCCGCTATGCCGGGACATGCCGGCCGTCAGGTAGCCCAGAGAATTGCCGGTTGAGTTCCAGCCGAGCCGCACCGCTGCCAGTTCCTTGGCATCCATGGAAAAACGCCAGCTTTCGTAGGGCTTCTCGAAAACGGTCAGCGTTTGGGCCGGAGACCGCACCTGGGTGGTGCGGAGCGGGCCGTTGGCGGCGCCCCCCACGGATCTGAAAACGTGTTCATTCGCCCGGTAGCTGGCCTGGAACATGACCCCGTTGGCCATTGGAAAGGTGTCGGTCGGCCGTTCAGAAGGACAGGCAAAGACGGCAGGCCCGCGGTTGGTGTCGCCTCCCAGATAATTGAGCAGGGCAATGTGCCACGCCGTGGGGTCCACCCAGGTGGCCGGCATGCCGCTGCGAACGCTCACCCCGTAAGGAAAGGCGTCCCGGTAATCCAGGACGTAGAGCATGGTGGCCATGCCGAGTTGACGGGCATTGTTCAGGCAGCTGATCGCCTTCGCCTTCTCCTTCGCCTTGGACAACGCCGGAAGAAGCATCGCCGCCAGGATTGCGATGATGGCGATGACGACGAGCAATTCAATCAGTGTGAACGCATTGTTGTGCGGTGCTCGCGCCCTTCCGGTCCTCGCGAAGCGGACGCCGTTGGGCTGGCAGGGGTCCTGTTTCATAGTCGGTTGGGTTCGGCGGAGCCGGGCTCCTTCAGGCAGAGCTGGTCAAGGGGAGAGCTTCTGTCCTCAACAATCTGCGCGGGATCAATTCTGTTCCTGGTCATCAACTGAACGATTTCGGAAGGCACCAGCTCGCGATCGACCACAAACAACTCGTCCATCGCGCCGCGGAAGCGATCGGCGCGGGGTCCGTCGCTGCCCAGCCGACACCCCAACCAGAGGTTGTCCTGAACCGCCTTGGTGTAATCTTCCGGCGATTTGGTGGAATCCGCCCGGATCCCCGGAGGTGAAGGCCGGCCCTCGCCCTCAAACCGGCCGTCCAGGTAGAGCTTCACCTGCAGCGGGGTGCAAGCTTCGGAGCCGGGCACGAAGACGACCGCGACATGATGCCACCTTCCGTTTCTCAATGGGGTCGTTCCCAGCGCGAACCCGCGGGCATAATCCACGCGCAAAACCCCGAGGGCGCCCTCGCTGGGGTTTCGGTTCCAGCAGATGTGAACAGGCCGGAACCGCAGCTGGTCGTTGGAGGGAATCCAGGCGGCCATTGCATAGGCTTCCGAGAGTTGCGTGTCGGAGGGTGTCTTGACCCAGAAGGCCACCGTGCGGGGGCCGTTGGCCGACAGGCCTGGAAAGGAAGCCATGGCACGGTGGCGTCCATCAAAATACAATGCCCCATTCAAATGCCCCTTGGAATGAACCCTGGACTGGGCCCCGGGCGCGACATCAAACACCTCCGCCGGATTGGCCATCTGGGCCGTACCGACCGCAGTGGACTCGAAGCGCCCCCCCTCTGTTTCATCGAACGACCAATGCACATAACTGGGAGGTGGTGCGAATCTTTCCAGCGACAACGGTTGGTTGAAGCGGGCGAACTTGCTTTCGCTGTCGGTGATTTCGGAGATTCCGGACGCGGTAAACCGGCGCGACTGGTTTTCGTGCAACACCAGCGCCTCCTGTTCCAGTCCGTCATGGGGCTCTGCCTCCACCGCGCCCTCGAGCACCAGCACATCGGCGG
>JALOTU010000116.1 GCA_025457725.1 Verrucomicrobiota bacterium | reverse complement strand
GATCGCGAAACCGCCGCGTCGGCCAGCGGCATCATCTCCGGATCATCCCGCAGTTGCTGAAAACCCTCGCGGATGGCCGACGGGGTCATGGACTGGAGCCAGAGCCGTTTCAGAGGCTTGTCCGTCTTGCTGTGCCGGGCGATGTTCCGGAAGATCAATTCCCCTTCCCGACCGGCGTCGCAGGCGTTGATGATCTCCGTGATGTCCTTGCGCTTGATCAATTTGGTCAACACCTTGAGCCGCGCCTCGGTCTTTTCGATCGGCTTGATGTCGAAGTGCGGAGGAATGACCGGCAGATGAGCAAAGGTCCATTTGCCGCGTTTGGCCTCGACACCTTCGGGCAGCGTGAGCTCGAGCAGGTGGCCGACGGCGGAGGAAACGACGTATTTGTCGCCCTCAAAGAAATCCTTGTCCCTCTTCATGCCTCCCAGGGCTTTGGCGATATCCGAGGCGACGGAAGGCTTCTCAGCGATGATCAATGCTTTTCCCATGAACGGGCGGACTATTAAGCCCCGCAGCGCCGCTTGGCAACTAGCGAATTCATCACTGGACCACGGCAACCCTGCAGAATCGAGCGCTTTCCCAAGCCTCGCCGCCGCACCATCGGGGCTTTTCCACGCCTGGCCGCCTTGCCGCGGCTCACCTCGCAAGCCATGCAGGCGGGGTCCAATTCAGTCAGCTCCCTTCACGCGCACACGTCGTCCCTCGATGCGGACCTCGCCCCGGGCAATCGCCGCGATGCACCGGGGATACAGCGCGTGTTCGGCTGCATGAATCCGTGCGTGAAGCGATTCAGGACTGTCGTCCTCCCGCACCGGAACCGTCTGCTGGGCAATGATGGGTCCGGAATCCACCCCCTGATCCACAAAGTGCACGGTGCACCCGGTCACCTTGGCCCCGTGATCGATGGCCTGCTTCCACGAGGCCGTCCCGGGAAAGGCGGGGAGGAGCGAGGGATGAATATTGACCACCCGATTCTCGAAGGTTCGGAGGAACGCGCCTTTGAGAATGCGCATGAACCCCGCCAGAACCACCAGATCCACCTCCGCCTGCTGCAACGCCTCGACAAAAGCCTGCTCGGCAACGTCGTCCAGTTTCGTGCGGAACTTGCCGGGCGCGATGAACCGCGAGGGCAGCCCCCGCTCACGCGCGCGATCGAGAATCCCCGCGCCTTCCACATCGCTGATCACCACGGAAACCCGGGCGGGAATGACCCCGCTGGCGCACGCATCGGCGATGGCCACAAAGTTTGACCCGGTGCCGGAACCCAGAATCCCCAACCTGAATCCGCCTGCGCTGTTCATGCGCCTGTTTAATACCCGCAACCCTCCCGCACGGGCAAGGGCGTATCCGGATGACGCCGCAAACGCGCCGGCGATCAACTGCAAGTGAGGTAGGGACGGCCTGCGCGCCCAACCCTGCCTGGGACGGCATCAACCGCCTGCCGTCACCCACCGCGGATTCCGTGTGGCAGCTCCCCGTTGCAAAACCCGCTCTCGCCAAACGGCAGTACCGCTTGCTAGCGTTCGTCCGACAATGCAGCGCACGCTGACATCATGGTTTTCAGGCTGGCTCCAGGGCTTGGGGGCGCTGGCATTGCTGGCGCGCGACGCCTTCGTGGCGGTGCTGCGATCCCGAACCCCCTGGCGCGAGCTGATTTACCAGGTCTATTTCGTGGGCGTGAAGTCGCAGTCGGTCGTGCTCATCACCGGGGCGTTCACCGGCATGGTGTTGAGCGCCCAGACCTATTTCCAGTTTCACAAGGTCAAAATGGACACGGCGACGCTGGCGGTGACGGGAGTTTCGATGTGCAGCGAGCTGGGACCGGTGCTGGCGGCCCTGATGGTCGCCGGCCGCGTGGGCGCGGCCATCGCGGCGGAACTGGGTTCGATGCGTGTCACCGAGCAGGTCGACGCCCTGCGGACACTGGCCATGCATCCGGTCGATTATCTGGTCGTGCCACGCCTGCTGGCCCTTCACATTGCGATGCCGCTGCTGACCCTGGAGGCGATTGCGGTGGGCATCGGCGCCGGCTACATGGTCTGCGTCTATCTCTTGGGAATCGATTCCACCTATCTCTGGTCCAACATGCTGCGTTACACGGACATCCCCGAACTGATGACCGGATTGCTGAAATCCTTCGTGTTCGGGGGTGTCATCGCCCTGATTGGATGTTACAAGGGGCTGTGCTGCGGAGAAGGAGCGGAAGGGGTGGGCCGGGCGACCACCGAGGCGGTCGTGTATGCCTCGATCACCATCCTGATCAGCAACTTCTTCATGACCATGGTGCTGGCGCCCCTGCTCGGCTAGCTATGATCGAGGTTTCCAAACTCCGAAAGCTCTTCGGCACCCAGACGGTGCTGGACGGGGTGGATTTTTCCATCGAGAAGGGCGAATCGGTGGTGATCATCGGACGCAGCGGCGGAGGCAAGAGCGTGCTGCTGAAACACCTTATCGGGCTGCTGACGCCCGACGGGGGCGAGGTGCGGGTGGCCGGCCAGAACATCGCCAACCTCACCGAGCGCCAGTTGCTGAAGGTGCGCGCGAAGTTCGGCATGCTGTTCCAGGGCGCCGCCCTCTTCGATTCCATGTCGGTGGCGGAAAACGTCGGGTTCGCCTTCCGCAACCGGGCGGGGTTGGCTCCGGAGGAAATCAACCGGCGCGTCACCGAGGCGCTCGCCATGGTGGATCTCCGCGGCATCGAGAACAAGAGCCCCTCGGAACTGTCCGGAGGAATGAAGAAACGGGTGGGCCTGGCGCGAGCGATCGTGTACCAACCGGAAATCGTGCTCTACGACGAACCCACCACGGGGCTGGATCCGATTGTGGCGGACAGCATCGACCGTTTGATCATGCGGGTCCGGGACCGACTCGAGGTCACCTCGGTGGTGGTGACGCACGACATGCGCAGCGCGCGGCGCGTGGGCAACCGCATCCTGATGCTGCACCAGGGCCGCATCTATGCCAGCGGATCCCCGGAGGAAATCTTTGCGTCGCAGGACCCGGTGGTGCGACAATTCGTGGACGGGGTGGCGGACCCGCAGGAGATTGGTTTCTGATGAGAAAGACACGTTTGGAACTCAAGGTGGGCCTGTTTGTTGCCGTGGGATTGATCCTGCTGGCGGTGCTGATGATCCAGTTCAGCAAGGGCAAGTCCCTGTTCAGCCAGACCTACGCCATCACCATGAACACGCAGAATGTCGGCGGGCTCAAAAACGGCGCCAATGTCCTGCTCGCGGGGGTCACGGTCGGCAACGTACGCGGCATCGACCTGGGCCAGGCCGGCACCAATGTCCTGATCCGGCTCGAGATTCTGGAGCGCTATGTCATCTACGGCGACGCCAAGTTCGTAATCGAACAGTCCGGGTTCCTGGGCGATCAATACGTCGCCGTCATTCCCACCGCCAACGCCGCCCCGCCGTTGAAGGACGGGGACGAGGTCTTTGGCGAAGCGCCCTTCAACCTGCAGGAGGTGGCGCGGGACGCCGCCGGGTTTCTGCAGCGCATCGACCGGACCGCGCGGGATCTCAATGAGGCGCTCGCGGTGGTTCGCAAGGTCATGCTGAACGAACAGACGCTCTCCAACCTGGCCGACACCGCCGTCTCGCTGCGCGAATCCTCCGCGGAGGCAAGGGTCACCATCGGGAACGTGAACAGTCTCGTGGAATCCAATCGCGAAGTCATCGGCCGGGCCGTCAGCAACCTGGTGGTGTTCTCGGAGGGACTCAATGATTTCGCGGGATCGGCCAATGCCTTGATCGACACCAACACGCCGGCAATCAACGATTCCATCCAGGACATCCGGGACTCGGCGGCGTCGCTCAAGAAGCTGTTGCAGAAGACGGAGGGCGGCGACAACCTGGCGGCCGCCCTGCTCTCGGACGATGAGCTGGCCACCCAGGTCTCGCTGATCGCCAGCAATCTCAGTGTCACTTCCAGCAACCTGAACAGCAAAGGGTTGTGGGGAATCTTGTGGAAGCCCAAGCAACCCAAGCCCGGGAAATCGGACAGCACGTTCGAACCCCTCCGCTCTCCCGGCGATCCCTTCCGCTGACCTATGAACATGTGGACCATCCGCATCCTTTTCCTCTGCCTCTGCACGATGGCCGGCTATGCCATCAGCCAGGTGCGACCGGAATCCCTCCAGTGGCCCGCCTCGGGATTTCTCGGCTGCGTCATCGGCGCGGGATTCGGCTGGCTGCTCATCGCCCTGGACGAGATGCTCAAGGGCTTTTCCCTGCGCGCCTTCTCCGCCACCACCTTCGGCCTCGCCCTGGGCACCGTCGTGGCCAAACTCGTCGATGGATCCGGATTGTTCGACACGGTGGAGGGCGAGGCGGTGCGCTGGATCATCCGCCTCTGCCTCTTCCTGGGCTTCGGTTACATCGGCATCGTGCTGGCCATGCGCAGCAACAAGGAGGACTTTTCCCTCATCATCCCCTACGTGCGTTTCGTGCCCCGCCATGAGCCGGTCAATCTGCTGCTCCTGGATACCAGCGTCATCATCGACGGACGCATCACCGAGCTGATGGCCACCGGCATCATCGACGGCATCCCGGTGGTGCCCCGGTTCGTGCTGGAGGAATTGCAGCGACTGGCGGATTCCAGCGATGCGCTCAAGCGGGAGCGGGGCAAACGTGGACTGG
The DNA here is from genome assembly GCA_025457725.1 of Verrucomicrobiota bacterium. Taxonomy (GTDB): domain Bacteria; phylum Verrucomicrobiota; class Verrucomicrobiia; order Limisphaerales; family DSYF01; genus JALOTU01. The sequence continues at coordinate 2,299 of JALOTU010000116.1, read as the reverse complement.
ACCTCTTGAAGCAGCTCCAGGAAAATCCCAAACTCGGCATCCGGATCCACGAAGGCGATTTCCCCGAGGAGAAAGGCGTGGACACCAAGCTGATCCGACTGGCGCGCAATATCGGCGCCCGCCTGTACACCAACGATTCCAATCTCGCCCGCATCGCCTCCCTCCAGGACATTATTTGTGTCAATCTGCACGAGGTCGCACGCGCCCTGCGCGCCAGCCTGGTTCCCGGCGAACCCATCCTGCTGCGCATCGCCAAGGAAGGTCGCGACAAGGGTCAGGGGGTGGGTTACCTTCCGGACGGCACGATGGTGGTGGTGAGCGGCGCCCAGCATCTGGTGGGGCGCGAGGTCGAGGCGCGCGTCCAAAGCACCATTCAGACCGGGTCCGGGCTCATGGTCTTTGCCGATCTGCGCGACCAGGAAACCGACACCGGCTTCATCTCCCGCGCCTAAGGTTGATTTATGAAACTCGTCACCGTTTACCAGGCATTCAGCTCCGCGGATGCCCAGCTGGTGCGCAGCCGGCTCGAGGCCTCGGGCCTCCATGCCGTCGTGCAGCACGAACTCTCCGCCCTCAACATGGAAGGTTATTCCCTCGCGGCCGGGGGCATTCTCGTGCAGGTGCCCGAAACGGAGGTCGGGGATGCGCGGGCCTTGATTGAATCCAAGGACAGCGACGATCACGAACGGTCCCTCGAAACCGGTTCCGACTAATCCCCGAATCCCGCAGACGATGCCCAAGGACCTTCTCCGCGCCCTACGCCGCCTCCAGCGTGAACTGCCGCGTGGCGATCTCCGGCTGCAACCGCACACGCTTCAGCAATATCAAAGCGACAAATGGTTCGCCCGCCGGCTGCCCGACGCCGTCGCCTTGCCGCGGAAGACGGAGACGGTTTCCCGCATCCTCGCCTTCGCCCATCGCCATCGGATTCCAGTGACCGCCCGGGGGGCCGGCCATGGCTATGTGGGGGGCTGCGTGCCAGTGAAAGGAGGCATCGTTCTGTCGCTGGAACGGATGAACAGGATTCGCGAGATCAATCCGCGCGATTTCGTCGCCGTGGTGCAGGCCGGGGTGAACACGGCGCAACTCCAGGAACGCGTCCTGAAACAGGGCCTGTTCTATCCGCCCGACCCCGCCAGCCGCGCCAACAACACCATCGGCGGAAACATCGTGACCAACGCCGGCGGGCCCCGCTGCCTCAAATACGGTGTGACGCGCGATTACGTCCTGGGACTGGAGGTGGTGCTGGCCGATGGAACGGTGGTCTCGCTGGGAGGACGCACGCACAAGAACAAGACGGGATTCGATCTGCACCGGCTGTTTGTCGGATCGGAAGGGATGCTGGGCATCGTGACCGGGGCCACCCTGAAGCTGCTGCCGCGACCCCAGTCCCGGGCGGTCCTGGCCATCGGCTTGCGGTCCACCCGCGATGCCGTCCGGACGCTGCACGCCATCTTCGAGGCCGGATTTCTTCCCGCCGCCCTGGAACTCGCTGACGCGTTCACTCTGGCGGCCGCCTACAAGCGAACCGGCAGCGAACGGTTGCGGGGCTGCAAAGCGCACCTCATCGTGGAGGTGGACGGACGGTCGAATTCCGTGAAGTCGGAAATCAGGGAGCTCAGCCGCATCCTGCGCAAGCACAGGCCGCTGTTCATTGAGCAGGGCCTCGGCGAGCGCCAGTGCGAGGCCGTCTGGCAGATCCGACGCGAGTTCAGCTACTCGCTCCGGGACACCGGCCTGACGAAGCTGAACGAGGACGTGGTGGTTCCCCGGGGACGGTTGGAAGACCTGTTCGCGTTTGCCGCCACGCTTCAGAAGCGGCACTCGGTGGCGGTGGCCTGTTTCGGCCATGCCGGCGATGGCAACATCCATGTCAATGTGATGGTGGATTACACCCAGCCCGGCTCCAAGGCCAGGGCCCGCGCGGCGTTGGACGATCTTTTTCAGCAGGTGATCCGCTGGCACGGCAGCATCACCGGGGAACACGGTGTGGGGCTCGCCAAAAAACGCTGGTGGCCATTGGCGGTCTCGCCCCCATCCCGCAAACTGCATCACACCATCAAGACGTCTCTGGATCCCCATGGCATCCTGAATCCCGGCAAGTTCCTTTGAGCCGGGCAGGACGACCATCCCCCCGTCGTCCACCATTCAGACCCCATTGCCCCTTCCAAATTGTAGCGCACAAGGTGACGAGTGCCCTGTAGCGCACAAGGTGACGAGTGCCCCTCAACAACCGCACAGCAAATCAACTCTTCATGTGCAGACCACTCCGTTTCCTCTGTTCCCTCCTCTTCAAGCC
>JALOTU010000115.1 GCA_025457725.1 Verrucomicrobiota bacterium | reverse complement strand
GACGGGCACAGCGGTGTCATTGGCCGCGTGGAAGTTCCAGACGGGGATGCGGATGCCGAGGTACAGGTCGAAGATCGGACAGGCCCAGCCGGCTGACATGGGAATTGCGGCAGCGAACAGGTCCGGATACCGGGCAATCATGTTCCAGGAAACGAAACCGCCCATCGACAAGCCCGTGACGTGAAGCCGATCCGGGTCAATCCCGAATTCGATCTCAAGGGCTTGGAGCAGTTCCACGGTCTGGTCTTCGAACGCGAAATCGTCGTCGCAACCCACCAACGGCAGCTGTGGAGAAAGGAAGAAGCAGGGGTGTTGGGTCTGGTTGGTGAACGACAAGAAGACGAACTGCCCTTGGTCATTCAACTGCGACAGATTATCGGTACCCGCTTGGCCGGAGCCGTGCCAAAACAGAACCAAGGGGTAGATTTTCGCCGGATCGTAGTGACGAGGTGGGAAAAGCCGGTACGGAAGTTGATTACCTGCCGCATTGGTAAAGACCCGGCCGATTCCCACCGAGAGCAGGGCTGCTCGGCTGGTCACGATGCCCGCGGCATTGCTGACCAACACTGTGTAGTCTCCCGCGTTGGTGAGCTGAACACCCTGGATGAACAAGGCCGAATTGGTCGCGCCCAGCATGTCAACGCCGTCACGTTGCCACTGGAAACTCAAGGGCTGGGTGCCAGATCCGGACACGTTGAACGTGGCGCTGCCCCCCTCCACCACCACCTGGTCCGAGGGTGCGGTGCTGATGACAAACGGCAGGGCCTCGCCCATGCCGTTCCCGGCCGAGTTGGCCAATAGGACCCCAGTGATTCCCCAGAGGCTCGGCTTCAAAGCACGGACCAAGGTCCATCCGACGCAGTTGCTTCCCCTCCGAATTCTCATTCACAGGCCTCCGGCGATCTTGCACCCAAACCCCCTCCCGCCCTCTTGGGCAGTCTCCTTCTTCACTTGGTGCCATACTACATCCTTTGCGCGACATTTCAATGGCAGGGTTTTGCCAAGTAAACGGAGCACCGATTAGACGTTACGGTCAAGACACAGATAGTCCACCCGGACCGAAAAATCGACCTTTACCATATAGCCTGTGGATTCGTTGTGTCGCCGCGGTAAGCGGCTTGGCCGGAAAAGGATGTTAATGATTCCGAGGCGTTTTTGGTGTCTTACAAGGCCTTTTGGGGCCCGCTTTCTTGGTGTAAAGAAACCCATTGCTGCGGACATGGGAACGGGCTGAATCTCATGACAGCCCGGACTTTGTCGGCTTTTCCCCCTTCGGGAGAGTTGGGAGGGGATCGCTGCGCGCACTTATTTCTGCGGCTGGGTGTGGATTCAAAAAGTGGTGCGCTTAGCAGGACTTGAACCTGCACGCCTTGCGGCACTACCACCTCAAGGTAGCGTGTCTGCCAATTCCACCATAAGCGCGACCGGCCTCAACAATAGACCAATCTCCGCCCGTCCGCGCAAGGCGTTTCTGTGGCGTCCACTGCGTCATCGCGGTGCCGGGAAAGGATACTCCTGGCGTTCTCTCTCTACCGCCGCCGGTCAATGCTGCATGCGCGTGTGGGCGGCTTCCTTCTCGATGGCGTCCATGGTCTCCGCAAACAGGGCGCGCTTCTCGGCGCGGGTGCGTTGGCGCAGCACCAGAAGGTCCACCAGGGCGATGAGGATGGCGGCGATGGTGAAGACGAAGCATAGCAGCCAGAAGGCGGCCTGCAGGGTCGGGGCCAGGGAGCGGGGTAGGAAGAACTGCCCCCAGACCACCATGAGGATGGCAATGCCCAGACACACCACTCCCAACCAGCGGCGGCGGATGTCGGATTTGTTCACGCAAATACGCTAGCACGTCGGCGCTGGCTTGACCACCATGGCTTCACCGTGATCGACACCCGTAAAACCCGTGACCTGGCCGGCGCGGGCTACGGACCCGGAAAACCCAGGCGCCCATGACCCATCCGTTGCTGCTGGAGATCAACATTCGTTGCTGGCTGGCTGCACTTTCCGCAAGCAGCGGCCGGTCCGTGACCCTGGCGAATGTGCCGGAAGCGGTGATTTCAGATTGGGTGCGGTCGGGGTTTACCCATGTCTGGCTGATGGGGGTGTGGACCACCGGCCCGCTGAGCCGGCAACGGGCCTTGAGCCACGCGGCCCTGCGACACGAGTTCGATCTCGCCCTGCCGGGATGGACGGAGGAAGACGTCCCTGGGTCGCCTTACGCCATCGCAAGCTATGAGGTGCCAGCAGCGTTGGGTGGGGACGCCGGCCTCGGGAGCCTTCGCGGGCGGCTCAATGAACACGGCATGGGCTTGGTGCTCGATTTTGTTCCCAATCATGTCGGCCTCGATCATCCCTGGATCGAAGCCCACCCGGAACGCTTCGTGCAAAGCCCAGCGGAACACCCCTTCGCCTTCCACCGCCACACCCGTCAGGGCGCGCGCTGGATTGTTCACGGAAAGGATCCGCACTTCGACCCCTGGGACGACACCGCCCAACTCGATTATCGCCGGTCGGATGTGCATGCCGCGATGACCGGGGAGCTGCGGCGGGTGGCCGGAAAGTGTGACGGGGTGAGGTGCGACATGGCGATGCTGCTGCTCAACGAAGTGTTCGATCGTGGCTGGAAGGAGTTTCCGCTTTCGGGAACTGAGGGTCGGCGGGTGGACACCGAGTTTTGGGGGACCGCCATCTCAAGCATCAGGAACGAGCGCCCGGGGTTTCTCTTTTTGGCGGAGGCTTATTGGAACCTCGAACAACGCCTTCAGGAGTTGGGATTCGACTTTACCTATGACAAGCGGATCACCGATGCTTTGTTGCAGCGACGACCCCAGGAGTTGACGCAACTGGTGCAAACCCAGCCAGCGGATATCACCTCCCGCAGCGCCCACTTTCTTGAAAACCATGATGAAACCCGCGTGGCGTCCGTTCTTTCTTTGCCCGAGCATCGGGCCGCGGCTCTCGCCGTTCTGGCCCTTCCGGGAATGAGGCTCATTCATGACGGACAGATGTGCGGCGCGCGCATTCGCACCCCGGTGCAATTGGGGGTGCGGCTTGGAGAGCCTACCGATCCCGCCGTGCAGGAGTGCTACGCTCAATTGTTGCGCGCCTTGAAGTCAGCCCGGATTGGGCAGGGGGTTGGCCAGATCCTGCGTCCGCAACCTGCATGGGCTGACAACCCCACCGCCGGGAATATCCTGGTCGTTGCCTGGGGCCACCCGTCAACGGGTTTTGCCTGGCCCATTGTGAATCTTGCCGGGCATCGCAGCCAGTGTTACGTCCCCTGGAATTCCATGCCCTCGGTCAAGGGCAACTGGCATTTGACGGATTTGCTCAGCCCGGAGCGCTGGGTGCGTTCATCGAGTGAGCTGCAGCAATCGGGGCTCTACCTCGATGTGGCACCCCATGCCGCGCACCTCTTCCTGCTCCACTCCGGCGCCGAGCCCTTGCGCGAATCAACGAGCCCGAGGATCTGATGAGGTTGCCACCTCGTGGTCTCCGCCCGGGGTTGATCGGGACCATTCCCTTGAACAGGAGATCGCGGAGAGAACGGAAATTGAAGCATAGGTGGAGGCGGGTTCGATCATTTTGCTTTCGCAACCGGAGCGCGGACATATTTTTGTCCGCAAGTTGGCTGCGACAGATTCGGGCGGACAAGAATGTCCGCGCCCCGATACCCGGTTCATACGCGGAGAGCGCTGCGCGACCCGCAGCCTTGGCCTGACCCTGCAATAAGCCGCGGTCCCCGCGGCCCCGCACGGCATGAATTGGCGTGACCGGTATCGGCGGCTTTCCTAGGCTTGCCCGCTGATGAATCGAGCTGCTGCGGCCCAATGGTGCGAGCGCGGAATTGCTTTGCTGGTGCTGGTCATCCTGGCGTTTTCCGCCGTGGCGACCGGGGCGGTGCGGACGCTGGAGTTTCTGGTCGTCCAGGGATTGACCCTGGGGGTGTTGCTGTTGTGGGGGCTGCGTTTGTGGCTCACCGAAAAGCCCCGACTGTTCTGGCCCCCGGTCAGTTGGGTCGTGCTGGCCTTCACCGGCTACGCGGTGGCCCGATACCTCACTGCGGACATCGAATACGTCGCGCGCCAGGAGATGATCCGCGTGCTCGTTTACGCGTCGCTCTTCTTCGCAATCGTGAACAATCTTCAGCGGCCCGAAACCATGACCTTCATTATCCGTGCGATAGTGTTTCTGGCCATGGCGATCGCCGGCTACGCAATCTACCAGTACATGACCGGGGACAACCGCGTCTGGCATTTCATCAATCCCTACGAGAATCGAGGGTCGGGAACGTTTATCAATCCCAATCACCTGGCCGGTTTCCTGGAGCTGATCCTCCCCGTGGGGCTGGCGTATCTGCTGGTCGGGCGCGGTCGTCATGCGGTGCTGGCGATTGCCATGGGTTACGCACTGCTGGTGGTCGCCGCCGGATTGGCGGTGAGCTTTTCGCGTGGGGGCTGGATTTCCACGGTGGTCGCGTTGACGGTGTTGTTCGTGGTGTTGGTGTTCAAACCTCGCTACCGCTGGCCGGCGGTGGCAGCGCTCTCGATCGTGGTGTTGCTGGGCGCGGTTTTCTTCAACCAGAACCTGTTCTCCAAGTACCGGCTGGCGCGGATTTTTGACCACGGGGCACTCAACACGGAACTGAGGTCCGCCCTCTGGGAACCCGCACTCGAAATGTGGCAGGAAAACGTCTGGTTTGGTGTCGGTCCCGCCCACTACGATTACCGGTTCCGGCAGTTTCGTCCGGCCGAGGTCCAGGCGCGACCCGAGCGCGCGCACAATGATTACGTGAACACTCTGGCGGACTGGGGAATTGTGGGCGCGGGTCTGGTGGGCGCGGCGTGGCTGCTGGCCGGCATCGGCGCGGTCCGATGCTGGCGCGGACTGGGTCGGGGCGACGACATGGGTTCGGGCGGCAGCGACCGGTTGGCGCTGGTGCTGGGGACGTCCTGCGGATTGCTGGCCATCCTGGTGCATTCCTTGACCGATTTCAATCTGCACGTCCCGGCCAACGCACTGCTGGTGGTGACGTGGATGGCCTTCCTGACCGTGCAACTTCGTTACGTTTCCAATCGTGCCTGGGTGAATTCGGTTGGCTGGGTGCGGGGTGCGGGGTCTGTTGGCATCCTGATCTCCATGGTCTATCTCGGTTGGCAACTGCAGGTGCGGGGGCGGGAATATCTGTGGCTCCAGCAAGCGGCCCGTGCCGAGCCCAATTCACACGAACAATTGCAGGCCTTGGAGCAGGCGTTTGCCATCGAGCCGATGAACTTCGAGAATGCGTACAACATCGGAGATGTTTACCGCACGAGAAGCTGGTGGCGTCAGGCGGATTACGAGACCGAAGCGGAGCAGGCCATGCAGTGGTTCGAGAGAAGCATGCAGCTCAATCCCTACGATCCCTACGGTCCGCTGCGAATGGGAATGTGCCTGGACTGGCTGGGGCGCACGGCGGAGTCGGAGCCCTACTACAACCGGGCTGACGAACTGGACCCGCGCGGACACTACATCGCCGCCCATATCGGCTGGCACTACCTCCAGATCCAGGATTATCCCGCAGCGCAGGCCTGGTTCGAGCGCTCGAAACGCCTTCAATGGAAGGACAACAACATGAGCACCACCTACCTGGAAATCATCCGGAACCGCATGCTGGACGCCGCCACCAATCCCCTGGCGCTGCCGTTGAAGTTGCGGGGTGAATAGCGGGCCGCGTCCGCGGCCCGGTTGGAAGCTTCCACAACACGGGACGTCAACTCCGCTGCCGACATCGTCAAGGCAACCAGGCAACCAGATCTTGCGAGCGCATCGTTGGTTGAGTTCCCCCTGTGGTTCCAGTGACAAAGCGCAGGCCCATGGCGCCATACATGAGGACCCCGCTGCCTCTGCTCTCTCTGCGATCTCTTGTTTAAAGGAATGCCCGGGAGCAGGCTGGGCTTGCAGGCGGTGACGCGAGCAGTCGGTGGGCGTGCTCCCGGGCACTCGTTACTTCGTGCGCTACAAGCGCTGCGGCGGCACTCCTCACGTCGTGCGCTACAAGCGCTGCGGCGGCACTCCTCACGTCGTGCGCTACAGCCAATCATTCCACTGGCGTGGCTTGGCTTGGATTCAAGACAGTCGCCGGGACCACAGGGCTGACATCCAGCCCCACAGTCCGCCGACGATCAAGCCGCCGGTGTGAACGATGTTGGCGATGGGGCCGACCCATCCGGTGAAACACAGCCCGAACCACAACATCATGAGGAGGACGCTGCGTTGATCGATGAACAGGCCCGAGGCCGGATCGAACCGGCTTCGCATCCAGACGTAGCCAAACAGGCCATACACCACGCCGGACATGCCGCCGAACATCGGGTTCCCCGTGATGACATACTGCGCGACATTGGAGACCAGCGCGATGACTCCGATCAACAGCGCCAGCCGGTAGCGTCCCTGCAAGCCTTCGATCATGCTCCCGAGCTGGAACAGCCAGAGCATGTTGAAGAGCAGATGGGCAATGCCAAAATGGATCAAGATGGGGGTGAACAACCGCCAGATCTGGCCGGATCGAACCTCGGGGAAGAGACCGGCATCCGGGGCGAGTGTCTGGCTGATGAGCAGCGGGGCCACCGTGTTGAGGTCCGAGCCCAGGTTGGTCAGAAGCGCAACCGCCACGCAGGCGAGGATGATCGCAAAGGTCAGATGTCCGGCGCCGACCGCGCGCGGACCGGTGAACACCTGTCGTCGATCAAAGAAGCGGCTTCGCCATTCGCGATTCTCCCGTTCCTCCTCCTCCTGCTCCCGCTCGGTCGTGCCGGCGGCGCGCTTGAATTCGGCGGCCCCAGGATCCTGGCGGAAACGGTGGATCAACCCATTGGCTGCGTCGAGTTGATCATCGTCGTGAACCCACACCGCCCAGCCGCTGGCGGAGTCGGACTCCACTTGATTGCGAATCCCCTGGGCATAGAGGTAATCCCCAA
>JALOTU010000114.1 GCA_025457725.1 Verrucomicrobiota bacterium | reverse complement strand
CCCGCAACGCCTCCGAACACAGGTTTGCCTTGCCTCCGGCGGACGGTTGGCATCAGTTTCCATCGATGCAGCCGGCCTCAGCCAATCCCCCCGTCCCCGCGGAGAATCTGGTTTACACCCTGCCTTCCATCCTTGAACGGATTCTCCTGTCCGATCTGTTCCCCGTTCCCCAGCCATTGGAAGTGGAGCTGGGCAGCGGCGATGGATCCTTCCTCCTGGCCTATGCCGCACGGCATCCGGACCGAAATTTTATCGGTGTGGAGCGATTGCTGGGACGAATCCGCAAGCTGGATCGCAAGGGACGCCGACTTGGACTGCGGAATCTCCGGGGTGTGCGCATCGAGTGCAGCTACTTCCTCGAACATCTCCTACCCCCTCACTCAGCCGAGGTTCTGCACATCTACTTCCCCGACCCCTGGCCCAAGAAGAAGCACCGGAAACATCGTCTGATCAACGATCGCTTCCCCGCGCTGGCGGCGCTGGCACTCAAACCGGGCGGCCAGGTGCACCTTCGAACGGACGACACCGACTATTTCCGGCAGATGCAGGAGGTCTTCGACCGGACCCAGGCCTTTGTCCGGGGGGAAACCCCGGGAGAACTGGCGGCGCTGGTGACGGATTTTGAGAAGGATTTTGTGGCCGAAGGAAAACGAACACACCGCGCCAGCTACACGTCAATAACCGGACCATCGTCCCCGTCATCCTTGGATGGGGGCGGGGATTGACGGCGCACCTGGATCCGCACCTGCCGGGATCCAATCAATCCGTTGGTCAGGAGGGAAACCAATCCGATGATAAAGGCCCCCAGCAGGGCCCAGGCAAAGGACTTGATCTCAAAGGCCGGCACCATCCAGGCCACGAAATAGAGGAGAAGGGCGTTGATCACGATCAGGAAGAGGCCGAGGGTCATGACCAGGAGGGGCAGCGCGACGAAGAGGAGGAAGGGGCGGACGCTCGCGTTCAGAACCCCCAACAACAGGGAGGCCAGAATCAACTGGCCGAAGCTTCCGCACTCCACCCCCGGCAACAGAAACACGGCCACCAACACTCCGAAGGTGTTGACGAGCCAGTTCTGTAAAAACCTGACCGCGCCGGGCTTCATGGGTCAGGGCCGCCCGTTGGTCGCAGAAAGCGCTTCCGGATCCGCCGCCGAAGCGGCGCCTTCACTGAACTGGCCGTGAGCCCGATACTTCTCGTATCGGCGTTTGAGCAGTTCCTCCAGGGAAAGCGCCTCGAGTTCCTCCAGCGTGTTGATGAGATGCTCGCGGAGGTTGGAACTGGTGGCCTCGGGATCCGTGTGCGCGCCACCCAGTGGTTCCGGAACAATGTCATCCACCAACCCAAGCTCGAGCAGATGATTGGCGGTGATTTTGAGCGCCTCCGCCGCCTTGCTGGCAGCCGCCCGGTCCTTCCAGAGAATCGCGGCACATCCCTCCGGGCTGATGACCGAATAATAGGCGTTCTCCATGATCAGAACCTTGTCCGCCACACCAATCCCCAACGCCCCCCCGGAACCGCCTTCGCCAATCACCGCCGCAATGATGGGCACCCTGAGCAGGGTCATCTCCCGGAGGTTCACCGCGATGGCTTCCGCAATATGGCGCTCCTCAGCCCCAATGCCGGGATAAGCGCCCGCCGTGTCAATCAGGGTGATGATCGGCAGACTGAACTTGTCGGCCAACCGCATGATGCGGAGCGCTTTTCGATACCCTTCGGGGTGTGCCGAACCGAAGTTGCGCAGGATGTTCTCCTTGGTGTCCCGGCCCTTTTGCGTGCAAATGGCAACGCACCGATGCCCGCCAATCATCGCCAATCCGACCACCATCGCCCGGTCATCCGAGAACAGCCGATCGCCGTGCAACTCCTGAAACTCGTCAAAAGCCAGCCGCAAATAATCCATGGAATAGGGTCGTTTGGGGTGACGTGCCAGTTGGACCCGCTGCCAGGCCGTGAGATTGCTGAAAACTTGACGCCGGGTTTCCTGCAGCTTCGTCTCGATCAGGGAAATCTCCTCGTCAATGCTCAGGTCCGGCAGATGCCTCTCGGGATGCTTGCGCAATTCGGCGAGTTTGTGCTGGAGCTCGACGATCGGCTTCTCGAAGTCGAGAACATGTTTCATCGGCCCCAGCCTAGCCAGCCACGCACAGACAGGCAACGCGGAACTCATAAAGCAAAAGGCCGGACATGTGTCCGGCCTTTCAGGACGATGAGGTTTATACGCCGTCGTCCCCGACGCTCAGAAGTGCAATGCGGCCAACTTGGTAGGTCGCTGTTCTAACCGCATTGCAAGCAAAACCTCTCTGCCAACCCTAACGAACAGCGAAATCATCTGTCATTGAGATGCTACCCGGCAGGGTTTTGTTCAAAAAACTTTCGTCTTTCTCAAGCGGACCCGCCCTCAGCCCCCACCCGACTGCCCCTCAAATCCAGATTCCGGCCGCAGATCGGTGTAAATCCGTGTGCCCGACCGGGATCGAAGCACCCGTCCCAGCGGCGATTCGGCGGAGGTCAGGGCGGACTTGAACGCCTCCTCCTTGCCATCGCCGGAGGCCAGGAGCCAAACCGCTTCGGCCCGGGCCAGGATGTCGTAGCTGATGGTGACTCTTTCCCGGGGCGGTTTTGGGGCGGTCACAGCCCGATAAACCTGCGGGCTGTCCATGGCGTCCGGTGTCTCACCCGGAAACAACGATGCGACGTGCCCGTCCTCACCCATGCCCAGCAGCACCAGATCCAGGACCGGCACCTCCCCGGCATCGGTTCCCGTCCATTTCATCAGCCCTCGACCCGCCGTTCGGGCAGCCAGCTGCCCCCCGAATTCACCCGGGATTCGGTGAACATTCACCTCCGGCACGCCAGCCGGACGCAGCAACGCACGCGCCGCAAGCGCGTAATTGCTCTCCGCATGATCTGCCGGCACGCAGCGTTCATCCGCCCAGAAATAGTGAGCCCGCTGCACCATCGCCTCCTGCCCGGCAATCACACGGGCGGCTTCCTCAAAAAACACCCGGGCAATCCTCCCACCGGAAAGCGCCACCGAGGGTTCGCGTCCAGCCAGACTCATGACCTGAAGAAACTCAAACCAGTCCTGCGCCGCCGCTTTGGCCAGATCCCCGGGGGATCCAAAGATGCGGATTTCGCAGGGGGGCGACATGATGATCTGCTGTTCCATGCTCAGTGCGGGGTAGGGGTGTCGGTGCGTTCAAGCGGCTGGGGTTCGCGCCAGGCATGACCCGCGCGTGCGAGCAACTCGTCGGCAGGCTTTGGCCCCCAGGTTCCGGCCGTGTAAAACTCGGCTTCAGACAGATCGCGACCCTCCCACCCCGTGCGGATCGGATCCACCAGACTCCACGCCGCCTCAACCTCGTCGCGCCGCAAAAACAGCGTCGCGTCCCCCGCCAGCGCATCCAACAACAACCGCTCGTAGGCCTCGGGCGTGTAGGCGCCGAATTCCGCGTCGTAACTGAAATGCATTCGCACCGGCCGGATTTGCATGCTGGTCCCGGGCACCTTCCCGTTCATGCGCAGGGTGATTCCCTCGTTGGGCTGCAATCTCACGGTGAGGGAGTTCGCGTCGAGCTTCGGCCCGCAGCGCGCCGCAAAGAGCACGTGGGGCGTGGGCCGGAACTGGATGCGAACCTCGCTGGCGCTCATCGGCAGCCCCTTGCCGGTGCGCAGGTAAAACGGAACGCCGGACCATCGCCAGTTGTCCACGTGCAGTTTCAAAGCGGCATAGGTCTCAACATTTGAGCCGGGCTTGACCAGGGGCTCGTCCCGATACGCCGGCTGGGGCTTTCCATTCAACGTGCCGGCGCGATATTGACCCCGCACCACCATCTGCGAAACCAGGTCGGGCGGGATCGGACGAATGGATTCCAGCAGCTTGACCTTCTCGTTGCGGATCGGCTCGGCGTCCAGCGGCTCCATGGCAATCAGCGACATCACCTGCAGGATGTGGTTCTGCACCATGTCCCGCAGCGCGCCGGCCTCCTCGTAATAACCGCCCCGCCTTCCCACACCCAGGCTTTCGCTCACCGTGATCTGCACATGGTCGATGCAGTCGCGACTCCACAGGCGCTCGAAGATGGCGTTGGAGAACCGGAAGGTGAGGATATTTTGCACCGTCTCCTTGCCCAGGTAATGGTCGATGCGAAAGATCTGGTGCTCGTGCGCATGCTGGGTCAGTTCCCGATTCAATTCCCGCGCGGAAACAAGATCATGGCCAAACGGCTTCTCCACCACCACCCGCTGCCAGCCATGCGGATCATCGCGGCAAATCAACCCCGCCCGGCACAACTGCCCCACGGCGAGGGCAAAGTGACTGGGGGAAATCGCCAGGTAAAACAGCAGATTGTGGGACAATGGTCCCGCGCCAAAACCGGCCACCAGGTCCTTCAGCTTCTTGAACGAGGCCGCGTCGTCGATGTCGCCCCGACAATAATGCACCTTGGAGGAAAACTCCGCCCAGCTCTCCTTTTCCACCGATTTCGATCGGGAGAACCGGGTCAATGCCTCCTCCAACTCGGTCCTCCAGGATGCGTCGGTCTTTTCGCTGCGGGCAAAACCGATGATGCGATATTCCTCAGGCAGCAGTCCCTCTTGATGGAGGTGATACAGGGCCGGAATCAACTTGCGCGCCGTCAGGTCCCCGCTGGCTCCGAAGATGACGATCGAACAGGGTTCAACCGTGCGCCGCTCGGTGTCCAACCGGCAGATCATCAGCTCATCCAAATGCTCGGAAGAAATCATGCGGCCCAACAGTGGCCAAGCCGGACCAGCAATTCAACCCGCGAGTTTTGCCCCGCCTGAACCGGAACACAACGCGGCACGCCTGCCAGTCATCCGTCAGCGCCTGGGGATTCGAGTTACCCCACGTTCCTGACCGGGTGGGCCAACGGCAAAATTCTGGCTCGCTGCCGAACTGCCGTGCGAATGCGATCAGGAAGGGTCGGAAGCTGAAAGGGCTTGGTCAGGTAATCGTCCGCTCCGGCATCGATCCCGTTCATTCGGGAAATGGTTCCCCCCAGGCAGGTGAGCATGAGCACCGCCATGTGGGAAACAGCGGGCTGACGCCGGAGTATCTCGCAAACGGTGAACCCGTCCAGGTCCGGCAGCATCACGTCCAGCAATAGCGCGTCAGGCCGCAATCGAACGGCCTTGTCCATGCCGTCCATGCCACCGAGGGACGACGAAACCTCGAACCCTTTGGCTTGAAGGGTGTGAGCGACCAATTCAACGAAATCAGGCTCGTCATCCACCACCAGAACATGCAGTCCCATGGTCCTCAAATCGCACGGAGCCTCGTCCCACACAACGACGGTCAGGTGACGTTCCGGTGACAATCTGCCGGCACTGCGCTCCCCACTCAAAAGGTCTGCGAAATTGGAGGCATTCCCATTCCGCCCCCCGGCCATTTGCTGTCGGCGACTCGCCCTTCAGAGCGATTGGACAAGGGGAGTATCCCTCGCGCAGACTTGACCAGCCGACATCAATCCCTAAGAGTCGCAATTGATTGTGAGCCAGCCTCTGAGGAGTCGCTGCGACCGATGTCCCGCCCGGCGGGGCAAATGGAACACATAGAGCAGAGCACAATGGGGAAGTGGCTCTGCCACCCCGTCGATGGGGAAAAACCGTTCAAAGGCATAACTCGAAATGACATCAAAAAGGGTGTTCCTGCCAGCTCTCCTGTTTGCCGTCACCGGGAGTGCCCTTTCCGATACGGCATTCACCCGGGATTCCATTCGTCACGAGCAAGCGAGCTGCGGAATTGCCGATCTCGATCGGATCCGGATACAAGTCGCCTCTGATCCAACCGATCCATCCAACGTTCAGAGCCGCCGTGCGGCTCTCTACCGGTGGTGGCGCCTCCTCTGGCATCAAGGCTACGACATGAGCATGAATGGCTACGACACAGCATGGGAGAAGGTTCTCACCAGCTCGGACGGAATGGCCTTCAAGGCGTTGGACGAGGCCTACGCTGCCCTGGAGGACATCTCGGCAAACGGCAGAATCATCGAGGAGATCGTCGGTTCACCGATGGCGTCGGATGGGGTGACTCGAACGAATTGGCCGAGTTATCATTGTACGGACGGAAGTCAGACGGGATACAGCCCGGATACAGGCCCATCGAGAGGAAAGGTCGCCTGGCGCATCGCCAAGGGGAATTTCTGGTATGCGACGCCTGTTATCGACGATGGGAGGATCTACACCGCCTCGCCCGGGGCGGATGTCATCGCCTATTGCCTCAGCGAGAAAACTGGCGAAGTGATTTGGAATTGCAGACAATTCGGAACTCAGGTCTATGCCACTCCAGGGTCGATTTTCTCGCCGGTAGTCAGCCCGGAGAAGGTGGTTGTCACCACGGGATGGTGGCAACCCGACCGGCATTTTGTGCTGAATCGGGAGACCGGGGTCACCGAGGCCCAGGTTGCAGCCGGCAACGCGGCTGGAGGTCACGCCAACCAGTTCATGGTCTACAAGCACAACCGTTGGAATGTGGTTCTGGCGGATGCGACTACCGGCAAAGGGATTTGGACCTTCCAAACCGGCGGCAATCTGTCCGGCGAACCGGTTTTGAATGGGAACGAGATCTACGCCGCCCGGCAATCGGGTTGGGTGTTTCGTCTTGGGACCGCCAGCAACAAACCAGTCTGGCAGCGGGATCTGGGAACCCAACTTCGCGGCACTCCAGCGCTGGGCAGCGGGCAAATGTATTTGGGCGACAAGCAACGCACACTCCATGCACTCTCTGCCGCGGATGGTGCCAGCAGGTGGGAGTTTGAGGCGCCGGCATCTGAATTCGAACCCAGGGCCTACCAGTTCTTTTCCTCGGCTACAGAGGCGAAAGTCTCATTGCAGTCGAATCCGGAACGGGTCTACGTGGGAACGGCCGGCAGCTACCTCTACTGCCTCAATGCCTCCAGCGGCGATTTGATCTGGAAGCACAAGCTCAGTGACTGGATCCGATCAAAACCACTGGTGATTGGAGACACCGTGTATGTGGCCACGCTGGATTCCAAGCTGTTCGCATTGCGAGACATCGGCAGCTCGGCTCAAGTGCAATGGCAGACCCAGCTGGGCGAGCATGGTTTCACCGCCGACCTGGTTGGCAATGAGAATGGCATCCTGGCCAGCGGTATGGATCTGGTCCTCTATTCGGTGTCACCCGACACCGGGATGCTCCAATGGCGGCACAGTCTCATCGATGGCGCATGGATTGCCGCAAAGCGCCACCAAGCGGATGTTTTTGCCGGCCAATTCCAATCCTCTCCCGTGGTCGTCGATGGCATCGTCTATATCGGCGGTCCGGATGGATTTCTCAGCGCCCATGCGGTCGGCACAGGCAAACGCCTTTGGCGATTCGAAGCGAGGGGGCGCATCTCCGCAACCCCATGCGTAGCCGAAGGAAAAGTCTTTGTCGGGCAGAACGGTCGGTACATGGAGTATTACGCGATCGATCAAATGACCGGTGAGCCTGTATGGTCGCTTGAGGATCTCGGTTGGGCGACGGTGGGTTCCACCGCCTACCACGACGGCAGGATTTTCGTGGGCACCGGGTCCGGGTCCTTTTACGGCATCGATGCAGGCAGCGGGAGGATCCTGTGGCGACATCAGAGCAGGATCCCCGACCAGGGATTCCATCCGCCTCCCGCAACGGACGACGCGAAAGTCTACACCGGATCCCACGACGGCCGCTATTACGCCTTGAGCCAGGTCGACGGGTCGGTGATATGGTCCATGGACACCAGCACGAAACCAAATGCTTTGAGCGGCGGCAATCCCGACTCCGCAGGAATCGTGCTCTGGAAAGATCATGCCTATGTGCAGAAGCAAGGCTCAGTTATCGTCGCGCTCAACCGGGAAACGGGAAAAGAAGTCTGGGAGTGGAGACAACCGGCAAACTTCCTGCAGAACGGAACGGTGGCGGCACATGACAACAAGGTGTTCGGTTCGGTCGTCCGTGATGTAACCGCCATCCCCTACTACGCGTGCATTCATGCGTTTCAGGACGTCGATCATGGGGGAGGCGAACTCTGGTCTTACGCCGAGGCGGGTGGAGGCGGAGGCCTGACCGCGCCAGTCGTGACCGAAGATAAATTAATTTTCGGCTCCTCCGCCGGAGTCTTCATGACCTGCCTGAACCCAGACACCGGCGCGTTGAAGTGGAGGTGCTACGTTGGCGGTCCCATGGAGGAAGGCGTTCCAGCCCTGTACGGAAACAAGGTCTTCTCCCATCATCGCAACGGCTATTTCTTCGCGATCGAGTGAAATCCAAGTCGGAGGGGACACACAAAACGGACAAACAGCACAACGGGGTGCAGGCAACGCCGCGCTGTCGCTCACTTGGCCGATGGTCGCCCGGTGTGGGATCTCCTCCATTCCCCAGATGGGGATTGCGTCAGTCGTCTTGTTCGGCGTGATTCAGGTGATCGGGCCCGAATCATCGAGCCTCTCCTGTTGCGGCGTTCACCCGAGCCTCAGAGTCCAGGGGCCAGTTCCGTGCGGTAGAATTCGCCGGGGGGCGTGTTGGTCACAGGCCGGGTGCGCAGCAGGTACAAGGATCCGGAGGAATCATAGAGCTCAAGCCGGGCGCGCGCGATCCAATCCCCTGCCCCCAGGTTTGTGCATGAGTGAAACTCAAATTGTTGATCCGGCTGGCCGCCGAAGAGGAACAGTTCGTAGGCGTTCAGCTCGGTTGCGGAATTCGTGCCGGTGACAACGGTGTTGGTGGCGACGGTAAGGCTGTAGTCGAGAAGATCCACGGGGTCCAGGATGGGCGCTGTGCGATTGCGCAGGAGGAGCCCCTCAATACCGGCCAGCACGAGTTGATCGTCCCAGGCGGCGGCAGCGAACAGCGACTTGATGGTCGGCAAACGCAGGCGGTTCCAGGATTGGAGGTTGGTGCTGCACAGCAGGGTCCCCTTGGTCCCGACCACGTACCACGCGCCGCCGGCATAGGTCGCGTCATTGAGCCATTCCAGTGTTCCGGTGCTGCGCGCGGTCCAGTTCGTTCCATTCGTACTGGAGAACAACGCACCATTCTGCCCGGTCAACAACAGCTGGCCGCCCACATTCCGAAGCCGGTAAAGCCAGTTGGTCGTTCCCAGGGCCACGGGCGACCACACGAGGGCGTTTTCATCGGAACGAAGCAGTGTGCCATTGGCTCCGCAGGCCAGCCAGCCGCCCGGATACGGAAGGAGGCCGGAAAGGAAATTTGTTGTGGGCGTGGAGCGGGCGATCCAGTTCGTTCCATCGCCGCTCCAACAGAGGCTTCCCTGGGCGCCGGAGAGCAGGTAGCGCCCTCCGCTGGCGGCCACCCCTTGAAGGTTCTGCGTGGAAATTCCTGACACATTGGTCCAGATCAAACCCAGCGTGCTGAGCTGGGTGTTGGTCACCACCAGATTGGTTCCGAAGTAATTGGTCAGGGTGACGTCCATCAAGCCCGCATGGCTCACATAGACGGCCCCTGCATTCCCCACGGCGAACAACCGGTTGGTATCTCCTCCCACCCCCAGCAACACGGTGTTCGTGACCGTGCCCGGCACCACCTCCCTGGCCCACACGATGCCGTCGAGGCTTGTTAGTATGGAGGCCAGGTCGCCAACCGCGGTGAAGATGCCGTTTTGCACCATCACATCCCACAGCCAGGGGTGGGGGGAATCGGGAAGTGGTTCCCAGTCCGGGAGCGTCGCTCCGTTGGTGGTGGAACCCTGATAGAGCAGGCCGGTTCGACCTGCGGCGAGAAAGCTGTTTGCCGTGGAGGCGGCGGAAATGTAGACCCACGCAGGTGGTGCGTTGGTTTCCGCGCCAAGAATCTGCGAGTCCCAGGCAGAAGTACCGGAGGCCTGGTAGAGAAGCTCCTGATCTCCCACCAGCAGTGTTCCAAAATCGTTCCGGGCGACGTCGTTAAGTGAATTCGTGCGGCCGGTGTTCACGGGGGTCCAGCCGGAACTTCCGGTGCTGCTCCAGAATCCCACGCCATTGTTGCCCACGATGACAAACTGGGCTGAAACGCCCTTGCCGACCCGGCGGACTCGATTCAGGTGCTGGGAGGTCACCTTGGGGCTGAGGACACTCCAACTGGTCCCATTGACGCTTGTCAGAATCGTTCCGTTCTCGCCCACAGCCACAAAGCCACTGGGACCCGAGGCGACGCCGCGAAGCCACTCGGTGGTTCCAGACGGCACCTTGGACCAGGTCAAGCCGTTCGTACTCGTGTAAATGGAACCGTAGTCACCCACGGCCACCACCGTCTGCTCATTGGCGGCCACTCCTTCAAACCAGTCGGCCGTGGATGGAACCGTCGCCGGTTGAAACTCGCGGCTGTCGTCCGACCACAAGATCATTCCCCGCTCCCCGACCACAATCATTCGGGACCCGAACAACGCCACGCCGCGCAGGTAATTGGTCGCACGGGTGAGGGCGGGAACCCAATGACTGTCCGAGCGGCGCACCAGCACACTTCCGGCATCCCCAACCTGAACGGCGATCTCGTCGGTCACGATCATGTCCAGGACGTTGTTTCCATGCGGAAGCGGGTTGGACCAGCGCCAACGATCCGCGTCGAGCCCAAGGGCCATTTGCCACGGAAGCGCGGCGATGAAAAACAGCATGGCCCGCAACAGAAACCAGCGTGGAATGCCGGCCGAACCCGGCAGGGAGAAGCGCATTGGTGATCGCACACAATGTTTCACTGAGTTTTCCTTCAAGGCCGGTTTAACCCGGCACACTGGCACAACCGACCAAAAGCCTCCGGGCGCCCCAAACCATCGGCAGCCCGGAGGTGCTGAATCGTCAGCCGCAACCAATCCGGCTATTCACCCCGGCGACGATCTTGAGACTGTTCGCGAGCCTGATCCATCAACTGCTGCTGGTCCTTCAGGCACTCACGAAGTTCCTGCAGGCG
>JALOTU010000504.1 GCA_025457725.1 Verrucomicrobiota bacterium | reverse complement strand
GGCGTGCGCAACTGGGGCGGCCGCGGCGCGGCCGAGGTGCGAGTGAACGGCCGCAAGGTGAGCGAGATGCGTCAAGGCGCGTTCGTCGACACCGACGGCACCGACACCATGATCCTCTGGGTCGAGCTGGAAACCAGCGCACCGGCCGAGTTTACGATCGGCGGCGCCAGGCCGTCGCCGGACTATGTCGCCACGCCCTACCTGGTTGAACTGACAAGCGCACTGGCAAAGCCGGTGGAGCGTCCTTCGCCCAGGCCCCAGCCGATCCGACCCCAGCCGATTCCCCGGCCCAGGGAAGTGATCGCGGAAGGCGAACCCGTGATCGCTTGGAACCCGTCCAAGGAGTTCCACGGAAAAACGGTCGTCGAGTTCGACCAGATCGCCAAGCTGCGGGTGGCGCAGTCCATGACCTGGTCGGCCTGGTTCAGGACCGGGCAAGGCGGAACCATCATGGCGCTGACCGGAGCTGGAGATCAGTGGGTCCACGGGGGAGTATCGCTCTTTGTCCAGGGGCATCGGCTGGTGCTGGATGTCGGGTGGCAGGGTGCCTATCGGGGGCCGGAAAACATCGCGGATGACAAGTGGCATCATGTCGCGGTGACCCAGGCGGAAAAGGCCATTCACTTCTACGTCGACGGGAAATACCAGCACAGTTACGCCTGTCCAATCGACCTTCGCAACCCGGCCCTGGAGCGACTCAAAATCGGGTTCACCAACGACAACTTCCCGAAACCGTCCTATTTCACCGGGCATCTCCGGGACGTTCGCGTGTACGACTATGCCATGACGGATGAGCAGCTGCTCGAAGTGATTGAAGAAGAGCCATAACATGAGGAAGCTCGGTATGAAACAAGTTAAAACGAAAGCTTACCGGCCCTCATCGAGCTTTGGCGGGCGGGGAGAAGGTCGATTGGAACAACAGGCATGCGGTCGGCTCGGATTACCAGGCCATCACCGTGGGCACGTTCGCGATTAACGTCCCTGGCGCAGACGCTGGCGCAGTTCGCTGGGCGTGGTCTTGAGGCGTTTGTGCAGGGCGGCACTGAAGTACTCGGGACTGGAGAAGCCGGTGCGTTCGGAGATTTCAGCCAGCGTCAGATCCGTCAATGCCAGCAGCTCGCGCGCTTTGGCAAGTCGCACCTTCAGGATCTGCTCGTAGGGCGCACAACCCAGGAGTTTTCGGAACCGCCGTTCGAAGAGCGTGCACGACACCCACCGGCTCGATCAATACCACTTCGGGAGACTTCCCTTGGCCCCGCATCATCCGGTCCAGCACCGCCGCGGCTTCATAGCCCGCGCGCCGCGCATTGGGAATCACGCTGGACAGCGGCGGATCGCAGAGGCCGCACAGGAGTTCATCGTTGTGCTGGCCGATGACGGCGACCTCGTCCGGCACCGCCACGCCGGCCGTACGGCAGACGTCCAGCACCTGTTGACCGCGAATGTCGTAGCACGCCATCACCCCCGCCGGTTTGGGCAAGGAACGGATCCAGCGGGTCAATTTGTCCTGCTCGCGTTGCCAATCCCCGGCGTCGGCGGGCTGCGAGTCAAAGACCTCACACTCGAACCCGGCATCCGCCAGCTGCCGAACAAAGTTTTCCCCGTGACGCGCGGACCAGGCAAACCGCGCATCGCCGCAATAACCAAAGTGCCGGAATCCGCGTTCCAACAGATGCTCCGCCGCCAGGCGCGCGATGGCCGCGCTGTCGCTGATGACCGTGGGAAACTCCGGGGCCAATCCCGCGGCGCTCACGTTGACCACCGGCACGGCCGCTTGGCGGACCGCCGCCGCGACGGACTTGGTTTCGACGCGGGCAAGCATGCCGTCTCCTCGCCAGGATCGCAGCCACGCGGGCGGCGTTTCCCCCCGGCCCTGCTCGGTGAGGTGCAGTGCCCAGTGGCGGTTCTCTCTGGCGTAGCTCTGGATGCCGTGCAGCAACTCCCGCGCGTAGGCGTTGGAGGTTTCGATCAGCAGCGCCACTCGTGTGCGCCTGCCTCGCGTCGTGGCTGGTTTCCGGCGGGTCATAGGTGAGAGCATCTTATCTGCCCTGCCGCAAAATCACAAGCTAGATACGGAAAATCGCATGGACAGCTCCGAGTCGCTCCGCCTATAACGGCACCATGGCAAGGACCTGGAATATCGCCGTGCTGCCGGGCGACGGCATTGGCTCCGAAGTCATGGCGGAGGGCTTGAAGGTGCTCAACGCCGTCGCCGCGCGCCTTCAGGGCGTGGCCTTCGCGCTTTCGGAACATCCCGTCGGAGCAACGGAATACCTGCGCCATGGGAACCCTTTGCCGGAGTCGTCGTTCGCCGCCTGCGAACGGGCGGACGCCATCCTGCTGGGCGCGATGGGCCTGCCCAGCGTGCGCTGGCCAGACGGCAAGGAGATGACCCCGCAGCTTGATTTGCGGGAGCGCCTCGACCTGTACAACGGCGTGCGGCCGATCCGGCTGTATCACGAATTGCACTCGCCATTGAAGAACTACCGCGCGGGGGACATTGATTTTGTCATTGTGCGCGAAAGCACCGAGGGGCTGTTCTCGTCGCGCCTTTCCCGGCAGTCGAACGACTCCGAAGTCACCGACGTGATGCGCATCACGCGCCCCGGTGCCGTGCGCATCTGCCGCGCTGCCCTGCGCCTCGCGCAGCAGCGCCGCAAGCATTGCGCGCTGGTGGACAAAGCCAACGTGCTGCCTTCGATGGCCTATTTCCGCGGCCTCTTTGACGAAGTGGCGCGGGAGTTTCCGGACGTTCAAACCGAACATCTCTATGTGGACGCGGCGGCGCTGTTTCTCGTGCAGAAGCCCAATCGCTTCGACGTGCTCGTCACGGAGAACATGTTCGGCGACATCCTTTCCGACCTGGCGGCTGGACTTGTCGGAGGCATGGGCATGGCGCCGTCGGCGGACATCGGCGACCGCCACGCGGTGTTTCAGCCGTCGCACGGCTCGGCGCCGGATATTGCCGGCCAGGGCCTTGCCAATCCCATCGCCACGATTCTCTCGGTGGCCCTGATGCTCGACTGGCTCGGCACCGAGGAAACAAAACGCGGCGCCGCGCTGATTCGTCGCGCCGTGGAAACCGTCTTGAGCAATCCGGACCATCGCACCGCGGACCTGGGCATCTTTCGACGCGCGCGATGGGCGAGCGGATTCTGGAGCAGCTATGAATGCCCATGATCGGCACGGCGCCTTGGCAGGCGCCGCGGAGGCCAGCGACCTGGCTGGGCGGCTGGAAAGCCGCCCCACCGGGCGGATCATTGACCTGACGCTGACGCTTCGGCCGGGCATGCGCGGCGTCGCCTTCGAGCCGACGTTCAATTTCCAGGAGCACGGCTGGAACGCGCAGACGTTGCACCTCTACTCGCACTGCGGCACCCACATGGATGCGCCGCTCCACTCCGAGGCGGGCGAACAGACGATCGACGAGATTCCGCTCGCCCAATGCCTGGGCCCGGCCTGGCTGGTGAAGCTCGACGGCATCGCGCCCAAGACGCTCATCACCGTGGCCGATCTGGGGGACGTTGCGGCACGATTGGCGCCGGGTGACAGTCTCCTGCTGCGCACCGGTTGGAGCGAGTTTGTGGATCAGGCCAAGTGGCGCGACGAACTCCCCCGCATCAGCCTCGAACTGGCCCGCTGGTGCGTGGAGAGGCGGGTGAAGCTGCTGGGGGTGGAACCGCCCTCGGTGGCGGACGTGCACAATCTGCCGGAAGTCATTCAGATTCACCAGACGCTCCTGGGCGGCGGCGTGTTGATTGTGGAAGGACTGACCAACCTCGAAGCCATCACGCAGGAAAAGGTCTTCTTCGCCGCGCTGCCCCTCAAGCCGCTGGGCGGAGATGGCTCGCCCGTGCGGGCGTTTGCGATGGAGGATCTATGCCTGCCGTCATGATCCCCAAACGCCATCTCCTACTGCTCGGGACGTTTCTGTTGTCCGTGCTGCTCTATGTGGACCGCGCTTGCATCTCGACGGCCAAGGGCGACATCGCTCGCGACCTGGCGTTGAGCGACACGCAATGGGGCT
>JALOTU010000113.1 GCA_025457725.1 Verrucomicrobiota bacterium | reverse complement strand
ATGCGCGACCGCAGTTCGTCAACTGGCTAATCTGACTTTCTGGGCGTGGCCGGAGATGTCCTCTGCCATTTCCCGGGCGCTCGTGTAGCGGTGATGGGCATAGCCGGGCACATCCTTGCGCGAACTGACGGCCCGGGCGATGACCGGTGCCGCCCATCGCCAGTGCGGACGCAGCATCGACTCAAACTTGGCTGAGGAGGGCATGTGTCCGTGCTGGAGAAAGTAATCAAACAGCAAACGGGGCTGCTCGTTCAGATTCAAGTCGCTGCCCAACTGAAGGAGCATGACGCCGACCGCATAGAGGTCCTGATGAACCCCGGCGCACGTGAGGACATCCATATCAGCCCGCTCCGGTGCCGCGTGGAGCCAGGAAAGGCTCCGCCTCTCCTCGGACAACGGTTCATCGACCTTGCGGGCCAGACCCCAGTCGATCAGCACCGCCTCGGGACAATCCGGACGCAGAAAGACGTGCGCCGGCTTCAGATCCTGATGCACCAGCCCCTTGTCGTGCACGATGGAGAGCGAGGCCAGCAACTTCAGGACAGGCTCCAGCACCTGCTCGACATCTTCGGGGGTTTCATGGTGTCGGCGGAGGCGGTTGTATTGCCAGTGGATGAAGTCTTTGAGCGAACCGCTTTTCTCGTATTCGACAACGATGGCGTACCATCCCGTGGTCGGATCGTACCCGTGGGCCATCCGCTGGGGAATGAACCGGACTCCTTTCAACAGCTTGAGCGCCTGATTCTCGCGCTTCAAGGTCTTGCTCTTGCGAAGTCGGTCCCACTCCATGGGATCATCCGGGATGTCCCCCTCGAACGGTCTCATGAGCTTGAGCACAACATCCGGATACTCCCGGACCGGAAACACATACATGCCGGTCTGACGGTTGTGTTGCAGCAGTGCTCCGAGAGTGAGGTTTCCAAAGTGGTCCCCGGCATCGGGCGTCCAGCTCATCGCCGGGCGCCGCACCGCCGGCTTGGTGATGAGAAAATCCCACGGCGCGACGTTGGGTTCGCCGCGAGCGTCCTCGACCCGCGGCACAAAGGGAGCCTGAACCGCCGCGCCCGCCGCGTCCTGCCTTCCCTGACCAATCAATTCCATCGCTCTCCGCCACCACTCGCGCAACGTTCCCTCTTCCGCCATCAGGGCGGGCACGTCGGGCAGGTGCTTCAAGTAAAACAGCGGCCGCGGCAGGGCATCGGAATAGCCGGAACGCGCAAGGATATCCGCAGGGAGGGAAACCCGGGCAAGACTGAGGGGAATGACGTCCTCCGTCCACCGGACGGTCTCGCCGGCGGAATAGAACAAACCACCGAGCTTGAGAACCCGGCTGATCTGCTGGACAACATCCTGGCGGAAAAATTTGTTGGACTTGGGATCAACCACGTTGACCTCCACGACGAGATCGCAACGACCGGCCAGTGCCTCAGGCAGACAACGAAGGTCGGTGACGTAACCGGCCAGCTCCGGGAGTTGCCGGCTTGCCGCCTCCTTCTCCAGCGCCGAACGAATGGCATCCAGGTTCGACTCGGAGGAGTCGACAATGTGCAGGCACTTGATCTCCGGGAAGCGGGTTGCCAGGTGCATCACCTCGACAACATTGGGTCCGGGATGGAGCAGCAGAACTTCGGCCCCCGAAAATTCCTGGGGCACACGAAGGGGGCCGGGAAGGGGGACGCCGGGATGAAAGACCGCCGTCAGTCCTCGCAGATAATATTCCCTGGGCCGCTTGGACCCCAGGGTTCCGCGAAGAGGATCGATCCCGGGCATCCCGTCCGCCTCCCGACGGAAGCGAACGGGCAGGACCTTTCGCGTGTCCGCCTCGCCCGGCAGCGACGGCGTCCCTTCACTGTTCATACGAGACTCTTCGCTCATTGGGCCTCACCAGTTCAATCTCAAAAACATGCCGCGTCCCATCTCCTTGGGTAAGCTGCCGCGTATCCTTGTGGCATGAGGCTGCCCTCTGTGCCCGTCGGCGCATCAACCTCCAGCCCACGGGGGAGGGGGGAACACCCGCCCGGGATGACCGGGCCAGACGGGGAACACCCACAGCATGGCAGTGGAGACACCGCCGTTCCTCAAACAGACGTGGTTCGCGGCACGCGCCCAGGGCTCCTTCACATCAAATCGCCGGAACCTCCCCCAAATTCGAGACGCCAGCCCGGCTCCTGCAGCCGTTGCCGCCTTGTGCAACCTTTTGTTGCATATGCAACAAAAGGTTGCATTGCCCTATCCCCGCCGATTGCTACCCTTCGGTCATGCAACCGAAGACTGAGGAATTCCTGAACCTCCTGCTCTGGTCGGCCGACCAGCTCGCCCGCCCCACATTCCGCAACCTGACCGGCTCCTACGAAAGCTGGGCCTATCGCAACGGCCTCCTGCGGCAGACGGCCACCTTGGAGCGACGGCAATTATTGGAGCGCAACACCGGTTCGCCCGATGATCGATTGTATCGGCTTACGGCGCAGGGACGGTTGCACGTCCTGGGCGGCCGCGACCCGGAAGAACGCTGGGCGCGACCGTGGGACGGTCAATGGCGGTTGGTGGTCTTCGACGTGCCCACGGGACATAACACCGAACGTGAGCGGCTGCGGCGCTACCTGCGCGCCCGAGGCTTCGGCTACCTGCAAAACAGTGTGTGGATCACTCCCGATCCGCTGGTGGAGGAACGGCGAATTCTCGGCGAGGGTAAGATCAATGTGGAATCGCTTCTCCTGCTGGAGGCGCGGCCGTGCGCGGGGGAGTCGGACGTTGAAATCGTCGCGGGGGCGTGGGACTTCGAGCGCATCAACCGCCGCTATGCCCGGCATCTGAAAGTTCTGGCGGAGCGCCCGGGTGGCGCGCTGCGGAGCGATGCGGCGGCGAAGGCGTTGCAGCGCTGGGCGGCGTCGGAACGCGAGGCATGGTTGGATGCGGTGACAATCGACCCACTGCTGCCTCGCCGGATTCTGCCCCCCGCTTATTCGGGCCAACAGGCTTGGCAACGGCGGGTGGAAGTGCTTCGGGAGGCCGGCTCCCAACTGCGCGCATTCATCCACCCCCGACCATGACAACCTTTTGTTGCATATGCAACATGAAGTGGGTCAGCGGCTGGCAGCCATGCACACAAGCGGTGGCGACGGAGGCGATGTGCTGCAAAGGTGTGCTACCCCCAATGGAAAAGGCCGCGAGGGCATCGGCTCGCGAATCGGCGGCGGGTGAAAGTGCTCCCGGACGCTGGCCGACAACTCCACTTGTTCAAGCCCGTATAGCCCTGTGCAAAACTTTGTTGCATATGCAACAAAAGTTCGTCATGGGCCGGGCAGAAGCAAATGCGGTTCTTGGGCGGTGCAATCAGCGTCTTGTACGCAACCCACAAGCAGACGAAACGCGGAAACGGTTCGAGGCGAAGGTGCGATAGCCCCAATCGAAGATATGTCGCGGTCCGGGCGCGACGGAAAAGAGATAGACCGGCCAGGCCCACCAGATGCGCCGCGTCGCATGGCGATACACGTGGGCTCCGCGAATCTGCGAGCCGGCGGCCAGCAGCAAGCGCAGATCGCCCAGTGATTCGGGCTCACTGAGCTCAAGTTGTGTCCGCACCCAGGCTGCTCAAAAAGCGGGGCGAGGGAAACGCCCCGTCGCTGAAGCGCGGTTCCCCAGAATGGGATCCAGCGCCGACACAACCCGCCCGAGTCATCGCAAAGCACCCACCCGAGCACCTGTTGATGAGCGCCTGGCTGGTTCATCTTGCCAGGCGCATGCCTTGATAAACTGTGATGGCGGAACCTTCCGCCAGAAACGCCGAGCATGGCTTGCGACTGAGACTTTCGCCAAACTGTCCGCCATAGAGACCGGCAGCATCGCAATCCAGTTGTGCGTTGGCGGCATCATAAACCCGCCAACGCGGATGTTCGACCCGATATTCCAGCGTCGAGCCATCTGGTTGTGCGTTGTAGCCCCAATAGTGTTCGGCGACGAATTCAGCTTCCGAACCTTCGGTTAGAGGTTGCGCCACGCCGCGGGTGGTCAAATTCAGACTGTTTTGCCGACCACCGGATTGCCAGGAGTATACCGCCGACTTGACCGAACCGGTTTCAATTTCAATCTGGTGGGCCATCGGCAGCGCGATGTAGGGTTCGTTGTAAAGTTTGCGTGCCGTGAGTGCGATGGCTGCGCGTGGAACGATTTCCTTGATGAAGACCACGCCACGCCTCCAGCCGTCTTCGGCTTTGCGCCGGACGTAAATCCGCAAGTTCACTTCCTCAAAATCGCGGTGGAAGGGAATGGAAACCCCGAAAACACGGGTCTTCAAAAACAGGAAGCCAACAACCGAAATCAGGTTCTTTCCGTTCCACAAATCCAGCTCCGTGCCTCGTGGGACGCGAGGAGCGAGCACGGACGGTTCAATCTCGTAGTTGAGCATCGCCAAATGCTTCCACTCCGCGGTTAAGAATGCTCTTTTGCCGGCGTCGTTCACTTGGCTGAACTGAAAAGCTTTTCCACCTTCGCCTGCACCGCTGCATCCATCTTGATGAGCGGCGGCCAAGGGCGGTTGAAGCCTTCGCCGGGCAATTTCTTTGTCGCGTCAAAGCCGAGTTTGCTGCCGCTGGCAATCTCGCTGGTGGCGTGGTCGAGCACGTCGGACGGGCCCTTGGTGAAGAGGCTGTCGCGCTGCGGGTCGGTGTTGGCGCAAAGGCGGAAGAGGACTTCGCTGGTGTTGTGCACATCCACGTCGTCATCCACCACGATGAGGTACTTGGTGAACATCATCTGGCCCATGCCCCAGAGGCCGTGCATGATTTTGTAGGCCTGCATCGGGTAGGTTTTCTTGATGCTGACGAAGACGAGGTTGTGGAAGACTCCCTCGGCCGGTAGCGCAATGTCCACGATCTCCGGGAAGTTCATCTTGAAGACGGGCAGGAAGAGTTTCACGGACGCGCCGCCCATGTAGAAGTCCTCCATGGGCGGGATGCCCACGATAGTGGCGGGGTAAACGGCGTTCTTGCGGTGCGTGACGGCGGTGACGTGGAGCACGGGATACGGCTCGGGCAGGGTGTAATAACCGGTGTGATCGCCAAACGGGCCTTCCTCGCGCAACGGCTCGGTGGGGTCCACGTAGCCCTCGATGACGAAGTCGGCGTTGGCGGGGACCTGAAGGTCGTTGGTCTCGCACTTGACGAGTTCAACGGATTTCTTCCGCAGGTAACCGGCGAGGAGAAATTCGTCCAGGCCGTCGGGCAAGGGCGCCGTGGCGGCGAAGGTGAACACGGGGTCGCCGCCGAGAAAGATGCTGACGGGCATGCGGGTGCCGGTTTCGTAGTAGCGGCGTCCGTGTCGGGCCCCGACTTTCTGCAGCTGCCAGTGCATGCCGGTGGTGCGGTCGTCGTAGATCTGGATGCGGTACATGCCGACGTTGCGTTCCCCGGTGTCGGGATCCTGGGTGACGACGCACGGGAGCGTGATGAAGCGGCCACCATCGAGCGGCCAGCACTTTAGAATGGGGAGTGCGGAGTGCGGAGTGCGGAGTGTGGCGATTGCGGATTGCGGATTGCGGATTGCGGATTGGATGTCCGGAGCTTTTGGCCAACTTTCAACTTTCGACCTGGAACTTTCGACCTGGTGAATGACCTCCTTGCACGGACCGGTCTTCACCACCTTTGGTTTGGCGTGGCGCAATTCCATTGCCGTGCCGAGTAGTTTGAGGGTTTCCTTAACGCTCGTGGGGGGCTTCGCTTTCATCAGGGAACCGAGCTCCGCAGCGGCGGCCTCCACACTTTCCGTCCCCAGACTCATCGCCATGCGCTGGTGGGATCCCAGGGTGTTGATGGCGACCGGAAAGGGGGAGACTTCGCCGTTGACGGTCGGCTTTTCGATCAGGAGCGCCCTCCCACCGCCCGGGGATTTCATTTCGCGGTTGGCGAGTTCGGTGATCTCCAGCTCCGTGGCAACCGGCTGGGAGATGCGCTTGAGCTCGCCCGCTTTCTCGAGTGTGTTGACCCAGTCGCTGAAGGAATCGAATGCCATGGGCGAACACTACCAAAACCCCCATCGGGCGCAATGTTCGGGGGACATTCCGTACCCAGCCATACGCCCGGGCAGAAGGAGCGAACAAATGGCTCGCCGCCCTCGCAGGTTTGTCGCACAACAACGGCATGCACGCGCGATTCCTGATCGGTCCCGCCGGCAGCGGCAAGACGTTCCGCTGCCTGTCGGAGATCCGTGAGGAACTGGCGCGATTTCCCGAAGGGCCCGACCTGATCCTGGTTGCCCCGAAGCAGGCCACCTTTCAACTCGAACGCCAGTTGCTCGCCGAGGGTTCCGTGCGCGGCTATACGCGCCTGCACATTCTCTCCTTTGAACGACTCGCGGCCCATGTCTTCGACAAGCTCGGACGTCCGCTGCCCGAGCTGTTGAGCGAGGAAGGTCGTGTGATGGTGCTGCGCGCGATTCTCGAGGAGCAGCATGCCCGGCTGCGTGTCTTCCGGGCCAGCGCGAGGATGGCCGGGTTTGCCCGGCAATTGAGCGGCCTGCTGCGCGAGCTGCAACGACGGCGGCTGGGTCCGGACCGACTGGAGCAGCTGGCGGCCAAGAAGGGGATACCACAACAGCTGGCCGCCAAACTGTTGGACCTGGCGATGATTCTCCGCGCGTATCTGGCATGGGTTGGGGATGCGGACCCGGTCCGGTTGGAGGACGGACCGCAGTTGTTCGACAAGGCCACTGAAGCCCTTGCACGGTCAGACAGCGGCCTGGAGGTTGACGGGTTGTGGCTGGATGGCTTCGCCGAGATGACACCGCAGGAACACGTGCTCCTCGCCGCCGTGCTGCCGCACTGCAAACGGGCAACACTGGCGTTCTGCCTGCCTCGACTCACGGAGGCAACGGAGTCCTGGCTGTCCCCGTGGGCGGTGGTGTCCGAGACCGCGCATGACTGTTTCCAGAAGGTGAGCGCGTTGCCGGGCGTGGAGCTCGAGGTGGAACAACTCGCACGGGACGCGAGCCGGAGCCGGTTCAGTCAGAACCCCATGCTGGCAAAGGTGGAACGCGTGATGGC
>JALOTU010000112.1 GCA_025457725.1 Verrucomicrobiota bacterium | reverse complement strand
CACGCTCGCCCGCGAACTCCTCCCCAAGCTGTTCAATTATTGCCGGCGCCAGGACGAGCGGTTCCATGGGGAACGCATCACCCGCCCGGTGCTCTCCGACCCCGATCGCGTGCTGCTGCGGCTTGACAGCTTCATCGGTACTTACGGGGCGCGCGCCACGCTGTTCGAGCTGTGGGCGCGGTACCCGCTCGTGTTTGAATCGCTCATGCTGCTGTTTGACCGGTCGGAATTCCTCGCGGAACTCGCCATTCGCACGCCGGACATGGTGGATGATCTGGTGGTAAGCGGGCGGT
Organism: Verrucomicrobiota bacterium; assembly: GCA_025457725.1. Classification (GTDB taxonomy): domain Bacteria; phylum Verrucomicrobiota; class Verrucomicrobiia; order Limisphaerales; family DSYF01; genus JALOTU01. The sequence continues at coordinate 6,755 of JALOTU010000112.1, read as the reverse complement.
TGCGGCAGCGGAAATCGGATGCCGACACCCTGCGCGACCTTTCACACGGAATAGAGGATGCGGATCAGCACCAGTGGATTCGCACCTACCAACAGGCCGAGCTGATGCGCCTGGGCTGCCGGGACATTCTCCAGATCGTCGGCCCGCAGCAGGCGCTGGAGGGCCTCAGCGCCCTGGCCGATGCCTGCCTCCAGTATGCCCTGGCCGTGGTCTGTCGCCGCAACAAGCTGAGGAAGCCGCCGTTTGCGGTGTTCGGATTGGGCAAGCTCGGCGGACACGAGATCAACTACGGCTCCGACCTCGACATTCTGTTCGTGGCGGACGATGGGGTGAAGAACCCATCGAGGCTGCAGAAGATGGCCGCCGAGCTCATGGATCTCCTGTCGGCGCGCACGGAACTCGGCATCGCTTTCATCACGGACGCGCGACTCCGGCCCGATGGGGAAACGGGGCTGCTGGTGAATACGCTGGCGGCGTGCGAGGACTACTACCGGAAGCGCGCGCAGCTCTGGGAGATTCAATCCCTCACCCGCGTTCGCTTCGTGGCCGGCGATGCGAAACTGGGGGACCGCTTTGTGGCACTGGCCTGCGCGCTGTGCAGTTTCAATCATCCCAGTCTGCCCCTCGCCGCCTTCGCGCCGGATTGGAAGCAGCGCATCCACGCCATGCGGATGCGCATTGAAAAGGAACGCACCCGGCCCGGCCAGGACGCCCTGGCCATCAAGACGGGCGAAGGCGGGCTCATGGACGCCGAATTCGTCGCGCAGGCCCTGTGCCTGGAACGGGGATGGCGCGAGCCCAACACGCTCACCGTCCTGGAGCGGGGCCATGCGGAGAAGTGCCTGCCCATGGCCGACGAACTCATCGTCAATTATCTGCGACTGCGGCGGGTGGAGACCATTCTGCGCCGCTGGAGCTACGAAGGCGAAACCGTGCTGCCCGAAACAGAGGAGGCCTTTTACCGTGTCAGTGTGCGCTGCGGCTACGTCACCCCCCAGGCCTTCGCCTCCGCCCTCGCCGGTTGTCGCAGCGCCATCCGCACCGCCTACAACGCCTACTTCCAGCCCCCTTGACGCCCACCCCTTCCCAAGCGGTCCACAAGTCGTGAACGTTGGCTATGCAAAACTTTGTCGCATATACGACAAAGTTTTGCACATGCAGGAACCTGATTCTGAAAGGGCGGAATCCGTGGAATTCAGCTGCGGCGGGAGTCGATTATCTGAAGCTGCACTATCTGTTAGCTCGCATTTTTTGGATATTGGGCTTGGAGATCTCCTTGCCTGCCGCCAGGCGTTTGGGACTTGCACCGTGATGGGCTCTTCATCCCGGCATTGGCTATGCAAAACTTAGTCGTATATACGACAAAGTTTTGTCGGCCTGAGAAGTTGGGGAGGCGGATCGGATGCGCGTGTCTTTTGCAGATTCGATAGGGTTGCTGATGGTGAGAAAGCCGGGCGGGTTGTGCTTTGCCGGGGGTCGAAGGTGGATGGGGGCGGTTGGCGCGGTGGGTTGGGGTGCTGATGGATGGGCGGATCAGGGGGCGCCGGATGGGGCGGGGCTTTCGCCGGTGCCACTGAGCACGACATCTGCCTGGAGGACGGGTTGCCGGTTGATGTGGGCGGAACATCGGGCCTGGACCAGATTGGCCAGGCGTCCGGTGATCTCCGCGTAAAGTTGCAGGCGTTCGCCCGGCCGGCCGGTCCCGAGGATTTTTGCCGTGCGCAGTGCCGTGAGTTTGAGTCCGGGCAGGTGAGGCTCGACGGGATCCGTCTGGGCCACGACGCCGGCAAGTTGGGCCGCAGCCTCCAGGAGCAGCACTCCGGGAAAGATGGGGTTCCCGGGGAAATGGCCCTTGAGAAACGGCTCGTCACCGCGAATGAGATACTCGCCCTCGCCTGATTTTCCGGGGTTCAATGCGGTCAGGCGGTCCAGGAAGCGAAAGCCGGTCCCGTGCGGGAGGCACTTCAGGGCGTCGGCAAGCGATCGGTCGTTGGTCATGGTTTGAAGGGTTCCACCAGCTTCCAATCCGGTGGCAGGTTGGTGGCGAAAAGTTGCGGCGGCAACGGCTCGTTGCTGAGCCGGGTGGTGAACACATTGTCCAGCTTTGACCCGTCGGCGAATTCAATGGAAGTCGCCGCCAGCGAAAAGACATTGGTCTGAAACGTGAGCGTCACTCGGCGGACGAGTCGCCGGGCGGCGGAAGCGCGGGGTTCCAGCACGACCCGGCTCTGGTTGTTGGTGCCTGTGTCGGTGGCGATGTTGTATTGCGCGCGCAGGCTCGCCTCGTTTTTCGGGAAGCCTGCTTCCATGAGGGTGAGGGCGTCGCGCAGGGGACCGCCCTTGCCCTGATCGATGGGATAGCGCTCGGCCCGATGGAGTCCGGGGTAGAGCAGGAGAAGGTCGTGGGTCGAACGGATGGCGATGGTTTCGGGCGGTTGGCCCAACTCCCACCGGAACAATCCGGGCTGGGCATAATAGACCATGCCGGTGGAGATCAGGGGTTGAGCCAGCGCGGCGAGGTGCCGGGTCTGAACCAGATCGGCGGACCAGGTTTCGAGTTTGCGGTGCGCGTCGAGCCAGGCGGAAAGGACCGGGTCCGCGGCTTCCCCGGCGGGCAGCACGCCTGTCGGCAGCGCCAGGGCAAGGAGGAGGGCGGTCAGATGTCCGCGCCGGGATCGGAATCGGTGGATGCCGGGGGCCAGATGGGAACGAAATGATACCATTGGTCCGCATGCTGGCGGAGGGCGGGTTCGAAGGCACGCAGGATTTTCTGGGTGAGCTGGTGGCGTGCGACCGGATCGCGCAGCGCCGTCCGCTCGTACTCCACCGGGGGAAGGGCGTTGGCGGTGTAATGGCCGTTCTCGCGGACCACGTAGACCGGAAGGATGGCGCAACCGGTGGCGCGGGCGAGTTCCGCTGCGGCGGACGAGGCCCGAAACGGGCGGCCAAACAGTTCCACCGTCGTGGCGGTTTTCGCGGCCGGACGATCCACCAGCATGGCCACTGTGGCGCCGTTCTCGAGGCGGCGAATCAACTCCATGAAACCAAAGGGATCCGCTCCGATGACGACGGTTTCGATGTTCCATCGCGCCCGGGATTCCTTGCGAAGCCGGGTCAGGGCATCGTCAGGTTCGGCGAGCGTGACGACCTGCATGGCGACGCCTTGCCGGGTGAGCAGCGGGGCACCGAACTCCCAATTGCCCAGGTGCGGCGTGACCAGCAGCAGGCCGCGACCGGATGACTGCGCGGCGAGCAGGTGTTCAAATCCATTCAACTCTCCGAAGAGATGTTCAATGGATCCGCCGCCTTCATAGAGCCAGAGGTCGGCGAGTTTGTGTGCGAAGTGGGAGAACAGCCGATCGGCGGTGGCCTCGGTTTCGGCGTTGCCGGCACAGAGGGGATGCAGGTTGGCGGTGACGATGTCGTAGCGGTGCCGCGCCACCCGGCGGTAGATGGCGGCACCCATTGTTGCCCCTCCCACCAGCAGTCGGTAGGGGAGTTGACGTGCGACCCACAAGCCTGCCTGCCAGCAGCGCGCACCGTAGAGGGTGGAGGGTTGGTGCTCGCGGGAGCGCCCCGGCTCGGGGTTGGCCGGGTGGTTTTGGGCCGGGGCCCTGCGCAGCGAGAGCCACCAGCCGGGCAGGAGGAAGGTGGCCACCAGGTAGCTGATCCCCACCCCGGTGGCGCAGACCTGTCCGAGGCTGGCCAGGCCCGCATTGTTGGAGAAGCTCAGCGAACCAAATCCCGTTGCCGTCGTGGCCGCGCAGAGGAAGAGCGCGCGTCCGACCGAGCGGCGGGTTTTGTCGAGGTCTCCGTGGTGTCGGCGCAGGGCGAGCAGGGTGTGGATGCAGTAATCCACGCCCACGCCCATCAGCAGCGGAAGCGCCATGAGATTGAGTAGATTCCAGGACCATCCGGCCATTTGCATCAAGCCGCACAGGGTCATCAGGGAAAATGCCATGGCGGCCACGCTCAGCAGCACCTCGGTTGCGCGGCGGAAGGCGAGGCTCAGGCAGAGGATGATGACCAACAGGGTGGGGACGAGCACGTGGCTCAGGTCGTGTCGGACCAGATCGGCGAGGGCGCTGCCGAGTCGCTCCCAGCCCACCAGCCAGGCCTGACCGCTGGAGGGATTCGGCATTAAAGTCAGCGGAGCTTCCGGGTTGCCGGACGGGTACACCAGGCCCATGACGAACAGGTTGGAGGGAGTTTGGGCGGTGAACTGACCCAGGCTCCAGCGGGCGACGTCGTTGTCCGGCCACGGATTGGTTGAGGCGAGGCCAAGTTGGAACGCATCCATCACCCCGTCTGCCAGGGCCAGGGCGTTGGTGGTGAAGCCCATGGTCAGCACCCGCGCGCGGAGAGCGGGCCAGTCGGCAAGCAACTGTTCGACGGCCGGGCGATTGGCGGTCGCATTTGCCGGTCGAGGCCAGATACGGGTGGGAAGCGTGAATCGCTCCACTGACCCGGCGGCCCGGGCGGCCTCCAGAGCCGTCTCGCTGGCGTCCAGCAATTCTCCCGCTTCCGCGACATTACGTGCTGAAAGGATGAGCCAGAGGGAAGGATCGTTGCGTTGCATTTGCTCGCCGATTTCATCCAGCGCGGTGTAAGCCGGACTGGAGTCCGGGCGGAGGGAATCGGCGGAACGATTGAGCGGCGGCAGTCCGCTCCATAACGCCGCGATGGCGCCGCCCAGCAACAGCAGCGTCAGGATCCAGGCCGCCTTCGGCTGAAGCAGGTGGAAGCGGCGGAACCGGGCTGCGGGTGCCGCTGCGGACTGCGGGTGGGTGGGGGTTGCTTCCGTCAGGAAGGGGCTCAGGTAGAGGCGCAGCATCAGGGCGGCGCCCACGAGGACGCCGATGGCGACCAACGTTCCGAGTTGCGCGAGGCCGGGCAGTCCGCTCAGGTTCAGCATCAGGAAGGCGCTGGCGGTGGTGATGGCCGACCAGCGAACCCCGCGCCGGCCCGATCCCATTTGCCCCGTTCCATCCGCTGTTTGCTCGCGCCATTCCTGGTAGAGCACCATGCCGTAATCCACTACCAATCCGAGGAGAATCGCGGCGAAGCCGATGCTGACGACATTGAGCGGCCCATAGATGAGTCCGCCGAGCGCGAGCGTCAGGCCGATGGTCGTGGCCATGAGCAGCATCAGCCAGCCCATGGGTTTCAATCTTCGATGCGCCCAGAAGAACAAACCCGCGACGATGATCGCGGTGCCAATCACCGAACGCGTCATGTCCGATTGCATGCCCCCGGAGATCTCGGTCACAAAGGCCGGTCGGCCGGTGTAGCGCACGGTGACGCCGTCGAGCGCGTCGGTGTGCTCGGCGAGTTCCCGGATTTGATTTCGAACCGCCTCAAACCAGCGCGCGCATTCGCGATAGTCGGCCAGGTCGGTGGTGGCTTGGACGAAGACCAGGCGGAACGAGCCGTCGGGGGAGGCGAACATTTCGTCGCCGCGGCCGAACTGTGTGCTGCCGCCGCCTTCCCCGGGCAGCTGCGTGAATCCGAGGGGGTCAAAGCCCAGCCGGGCCAGTTCCTCCGGCGAGAGGGTGGTGGTGAGTCGTTGTCGGGCGGCGTTCAACTCCTGTTCCACGTGCTGGGGATCGAGCCGGTTCAGGAGGTGGCGAAAATCCCCGGGTGGCCGGTTGATCCAGGTGTGGGCCAGCATGGCGGCGGCCTGTCCGGGATGTTCACGCCAGGGCGGCTGCCAGCGGGCGTGGGCGACCCGGCGGGTGTCCTGTTGCAGGTGCTCGGCGATGGCCTGGGCTGCGGTCTCGGCGGCGACCGGGTCTGGGGCGCGGACGCTGACGACCAGTTCCCGTGCGTTGGCGAAGCGCTGGTTGTAGAGGGCGAGTCCCTCGACTTCCGGCAGGTCGCGCGGGAGGAGATTGAGCACTTCCACATCGAAGCGCAGCCGAACCACGCCCGCCACGGCCAGGGCCACCAGCAGGACCAGGAGCCATCGCCGTTTCCACCAGTTCATGGGTTGAAGAACCCTTCCAATCGCTCCCCGGTTCTCGGGTTGTTCAATCGCCAGTGGCCATCGGCCGCCTCGGTCCATTGCCAGTCTCCCGTGACCGGTTCAAGATTCACCGCGTTGGCGAGTTGGAACCAGCCGATGCGACGAGGCGGAGCGCCGCGGTGGGAATGGGACTGGGCGAAGGCGGGGACGTCCAGCCTCCAGCCCTCGTGGTTGCGCCGGGCCAGCACGATGTCCATTGGTTCCTTGCTGAAACGGATGAAATCCTCGCCGGAAAGGCTGGTTGCAATCAGGATGAACCCCGCCAACTCCGCTGCGCCGGAATTGGGTTGCCACACCGCCTGTCCGCGTCGGACTGCCCACCCGTGGTCGTCGAGGTTCACGGGTGCCATGGGGGGTGCGGTGCGGCAGCCGTTGGTGGCAAGGACCGCGATCAGCGCCAGGAGTGTGGGTATGAGGATGTTGGATCGAGGCGGGTTGGAAGGTGTGAGGGGGCGTTGGGACGGCGCCGCCGGGATGTGGTGGGGCGGTGTTATTTTGAACACTTTTCCTTGGTTTTGTTCCAATGGCACGGGCACGGTGGGCGGAGCATACGGGGTTTGCTGTCCCGGCTCAATGCCTGCACTGCTGTGTTTACAAGCGGACGAGACTGGGTTAAGTGACCCGCCCGCTGAGTGGGAAGGGCGAAAAAACAACCATGATATCCGTTCAGAACCTGTCCAAGACCTTCGGAACCAAGAAGGCGGTGGATGACATTTCTTTTCGTGTGGAG
>JALOTU010000111.1 GCA_025457725.1 Verrucomicrobiota bacterium | reverse complement strand
ACTCCTCATAGACCTTCACCCGCTTGAGCGCGGCCACCAGCGGAAACAGGGTGATCAGAAACGGCACCGCCAGCAACGAAGCGCCGTTCACGGCGCGGACGAAGAGTCGCTCCTCACCGGGCAGGATCTGACGCATGAACAGCCAGCCAAAGAAGCCGATGAAAACCACGATCACGAGGCCGCTCCAGCGGTTTAAGGGCCGGACACCGTCGCTGGCGAACCTATCGCCCGGAGCGAGGACATTCATGTCCGCCTCCCCGGCAGTGGCGGACGCGGTGCCAACAGGAATGTCCGCGCTCCCGGGGAATCCGCCGCCAGGCATTCCGTGCGAACCCGTCGCCGGCGCAGGCAGCCGGAACACCCGCCAATCCTGCATCCACTTCACCGCCGCGATGCCGGCGATGGTGGAACAAAGCGTGGCCAGTAAAGCAGGCCCGACGATGACCGTGGGTGTCACCGCCCCGTTCACCGCGAGCACGCCAATGGCCGTCAGCGGGAGCAACTGGATCGAACTGGTGTTGATCGCCAGGAAGGTGCACATGGCGTTCGAGGCGGTGCCCGGTCGGGGATTCAGCGATTCCAGATCCTTCATGGCGCGCAAACCGAGCGGGGTGGCGGCGTTGGCTAGGCCGAGCATGTTGGCCGCCATGTTCATCACCATGCTGCCCATCGCCGGATGATCCGGCGGCACGTCGGGGAACAACCGCCGCAACAGCGGTCGCAGGAGCCTGGCCAGTGCCTGGACGATTCCGGCCTGTTCGGCCAGCCGCATCAGGCCCAGCCACAGCGCCATGATGCCGGCCAGGGGCAGCGCGAGTTTCATGACGGCAAACTCCGCCTGATCCAGCCCTGCCCGCGTCACCTGGTCCAGCGAACCGTTCATCCCGCCGAGGATCACGGCGAGCAGCAGCAGTCCCAGCCAGATGTAATTCAGCATGCCCGCAGGCTAATCCGGGGCCCTCGGGAGGCGAGGAAAAAGCCGGCGAATGAAGGTGAGAAACTTCACGCGCCCGTGAGGCACACCCGTGGCATGCGGTTTCGTGGCGGAATCCGCACACAGGTCCGGGCTGCTTTCTCAGGAATGCAGCCCCACCCCCTTCAATATTTAGAATTATTCCAAATATTGACATGCTCGCCCGCTGGCCTATCTTGTCCGGTACATGCGCAGTGCCTCCCGAAAGAGCGAGATCGGGCCGTTGACACAACGGCTCACCGACGGGGGATTTCGATTCACCCGGCAGCGGGAGCATGTCTACGGGGTATTGACCCAGAAGCGCGACCATCCGACGGCCGAGGAAGTGTTCATCCGGGCCAAAAAAGGCATGCCGGAGATTTCGATGGCCACGGTCTATAACTGCCTGGACGCGTTGGTGAAATGCGGCGTGGTCAAGCAGGTGGCCGTGCAGCGCGGGGCGGCGCGATTCTGCCCCAACATGGAAGAGCACGGACATTTCTACTGTGACGCCTGCGGGGCGGTGTTTGACGTCGAACTGCCGGCCAACCGCCAGGCTCCCTTGAGCATGCCCAAAGGTTTCACGGTGGACCATTACGAGATTGCCGTGCATGGTGTCTGCCCCGAGTGCGGGGCACGCAAGAAGAAAGCGGAATTGATTTCATGACCCAGGAAACCAACAGCATCGAGACGCTGGTCAAAAAGGAATACAAGTATGGGTTTGTCACGGACATCGAATCCGAGTCCGCCCCGGCCGGCCTGAATGAGGATGTCGTCCGGATGATCTCCCTAAAGAAGGAGGAACCGGAATGGATGCTCGAGTGGCGTCTGAAAGCCTACCGGCACTGGCTGACCCTCACGGAGCCGAAGTGGCCCCACGTGAAATACCCGCCCATCGACTACCAGGCCATCAGCTACTTCTCCGCACCCAAGAAAAAGGGAGAGGGGCCCAAGAGTCTGGCCGAGGTGGACCCCAAGCTTCTGGAAACCTACGAGAAGCTGGGCATCCCCCTGCGGGAACAGGAGCGCCTCGCCGGCGTGGCGGTGGATGCCGTGTTTGACAGCGTGTCCGTGGGAACGACGTTCAAGGCCCAGTTGGCCGAAAAGGGGGTCATCTTCTGCTCGATGAGCGAGGCGGTGAAGGAACATCCGGAGCTGGTGAGAAAACACATCGGCTCGGTGGTGCCCTACACGGACAACTTCTTCGCCGCGCTCAACTCCGCGGTGTTCAGCGACGGATCCTTCTGCTACATTCCCAAGGGAGTGCGCTGCCCCATGGAGTTGTCCACCTACTTCCGCATCAACGCCTCGAACACCGGCCAGTTTGAGCGGACGTTGATCGTGGCTGAGGAAGGCAGCCATGTGAGCTACCTCGAAGGCTGCACGGCACCGATGCGCGATGAGAATCAGCTGCATGCGGCGGTGGTCGAGTTGGTGGCCATGGACCACGCCGAGATCAAGTACTCGACGGTGCAAAACTGGTATCCCGGAGACGAGGAGGGCAAGGGCGGCATTTACAACTTCGTCACCAAGCGCGGGATGTGCAAAGGCCGGAAGTCCAAGATTTCCTGGACGCAGGTGGAGACCGGCTCGGCCATCACGTGGAAATATCCCAGCTGCATCCTGTTGGGGGAGGGCTCCATCGGCGAGTTTTACTCCGTGGCAGTGGTAAACAACTATCAGCAGGCTGACACCGGCACCAAGATGATCCACATCGGCAAGAACACACGCAGCACGATCGTCTCGAAGGGCATCTCCGCCGGCAAAGGACAAAACAGTTACCGGGGACTGGTGGAGATCCGGAAAGGCGCCGCCAATGCGCGCAACTTCTCCCAGTGCGATTCCATGTTGATCGGCGCCCAATGCGGCGCGCACACCTTCCCCTACATCGAGGTCAAGAACACCTCCTCCAGAATCGAACACGAGGCCAGCACCACCAAGATCGGCGAGGACCAGATCTTCTACTGCAATCAACGCGGGATCGAAACCCAGGACGCGGTCAACATGATCGTGAATGGCTTCTGCAAGGAGGTGTTCAAGGAGCTGCCGATGGAGTTCGCCGTGGAAGCGCAGAAACTGCTGGGCGTGAGCCTGGAGGGCAGCGTCGGCTAGCCGGCCGGATCGCGGAGAAACCAACGCATCCCGGTGGACCCGGGTCCCCTGATCAACACAACCACTTTCACATCATGAGCAATACAATTCTCGAAATCAAAAACCTCAGCGCCGGCGTTGAGAACAAACGGATTATCAAAGGCCTCAACCTGACGGTCAACGCCGGGGAAGTGCACGCGGTGATGGGACCGAACGGCAGCGGCAAGAGCACGCTCGCCTCGGTGCTCGCCGGTCGCGAGGGATATGAAATCAGCGGCGGAGAGGTGAGCTACCTGGGCAGGGACCTCCTTGAAATGGCCCCGGAGGAGCGCGCCCGCGAAGGGGTGTTCCTGGCGTTCCAGTATCCGGTCGAAATCCCCGGAGTCAACAGCACCTACTTCCTCAAGGCGGCCTTGAACGAGATCCGCAAGCATCACGGGGAGCAGGAACTCGACGCCATGGAGTTCCTTTCGCTGGTGAAGGAGAAAATGAAACTGCTCGAGCTGCGCGATGACCTGCTCAAACGCTCGGTGAACGAGGGCTTCTCCGGGGGCGAGAAGAAGCGCAATGAAATCTTCCAGATGGCCATCCTGGAACCCAAACTGGCCATCCTGGATGAAACCGACTCGGGCCTGGACATTGACGCGCTGAAGGTGGTGAGCGAGGGCGTGAACAAGTTGAAGGGGCCGGACAATGCCCAGCTGATCATCACCCACTACCAGCGGTTGCTGAACTACATCGTTCCCGACTTCGTGCACGTGCTCTGGGACGGGCGCATCGTCCGCACCGGCGGCAAGGAGCTGGCACTCGAGCTCGAGGAAAAGGGCTACGACTGGATCATCAAGCAGGAGGCAGTCCCCGCCTGAACGCGCGGCGGGAGGCGGCACGGAGCCGCCCCCCCGACTTGTCTCAGCGTGAGCTTGCCCGCATTTGCCGTCGAAGGGTAGCCTCGCCTCCACATGCGTTTGCTCGACCGTTACTTGTTGCGCGAGCTGTTGACCCCGCTGGGCTTCTGTCTTGGTGGCTTTTTCATCTTTTGGGTTTCCTTCGATCTCTTCAGCGAGCTGGATGACTTCCAGGAGCGCGGCGTGACCAGCGCTCAGATCGCCGCCTATTACGTGCTGCAGAGCCCGAGTTTTCTGCGGATTGTGCTTCCCATGGGCCTTCTGCTGGCGATGCTCTACACGCTGACCCGCCACGCGCGGCACAATGAGATCACCGCGATCCGCGCCGCCGGCGTCAGCCTCTGGAGAATCTGTCTTCCCTATTTTGTCGTGGGCACGGCCGCCAGTGTCGCCCTGTTCGTGCTGAATGAACGATGGGCCCCGCAGTGGGCGGAACGCGCAAGCGAGATCCGGTATTCGGGCGAGGCGGAAGGCGGGTCAGAGGGCACCGGCCGCATCGCGCACCAGCTGGGCTTTGTCAATGCCCGGGAGGGCCGGCGCTGGATGATCGAAAGCTACAACATGGACACCGCGGTCATGACCCGGCCCCAGGTTCACTGGTATGAAACCAACGGACGGCAGCACTCGGTCTATGCGGAGCAGGGGATCTACACCAATGGCGCCTGGCTGTTCGGAAACGCGCGCGAATACCTTGACCTGGGCCAGACCAACCAGTGGCTGCAACCGGCCCCGCTGGCCAAGACGCTGGAGATGTCGATGCTGAACGAAACCCCGGAGCAGATCCAGAGTGAGGTCTGGATCAGCAAGCGGTTGAGCAAACTGGCGGAGACCAAGGAAGCCAACGTCCCCTTGTCTGTCATTCGCAATTACCTGCGCCTGCATCCGAATCCGGACCGGGAGGTTTCCCCGTGGATCTACACGATGATGTACGGCCGCGTCGCCTCGCCCTGGACATGCCTCGTGGTGGTGCTCATTGCCGTGCCGTTCGCCGGGGCCACCGGCAGAAAGAACCTGTTCGTGGGGGTCGCCAGCAGCATCGGAATCTGCTTTGCCTTCTTCGTCCTGGAACAGTTCAGCATCGCCCTGGGTGCGGGAGGACATCTGCCCCCGATCATCGCCGCCTGGCTGCCCAACGTGCTGTTTTCGGCAATCGCCCTGGTGATGATTACCCGCATCCGATGAATCTGTGAAACGCACCCCGCCATCCCCGGCCCCCACGCCTCCGGACACCCTCGAGGCTCTGAAGCTCCGGTGCGAACGCCTGGAACGCCTGTATCAGGTCAGCAACATCATCCACTCAACGCTCGATCCACAGGAGGCGTTGAAATTGATCGTCCGGGAGGCGGTTCGGCTCATGAACGCCTCCAGCGGTTCCGTGGTCCTGCTCAATCCCCACACCAATCTGCTGGAGATCCACGCCTCCTCCGGACTGTCGGAACCCGGCGCCCAAACCCAGCTGCGGCTGGGCGAGGGTCTCACCGGCTGGGTGGCCAGCAACGGCCGCGCAGCCCGTGTGAACGATGTCACCCGGGACCCGCGCTACGTCCAGATCCGCCCGGATACCCGCTCCGAGCTGGCCGTGCCGTTGGAGGTCAACGGTGAAACCCGGGGGGTGCTCAACGTGGATTCCGACCGCACCGATGCCTTTTCTGAACTCGACGAGGCGCTGCTGATGGAGCTCGCCACCCAGGCGGCGAAGGTGATCCAAAACACCTGGCTTTACGAGCAGCTGCGTCTGAAGGCGCGGCTGTTTGAAACCCTGACCAGCGTCGGCCAGGTCATCAATTCCACCCTGAACCTCAATGACGCGCTCCAGGTCATCGTGCGCGAAACCTGCGCGTTGATGAACGCGCGCATGTGTTCACTGCTGCTGCTGGATGACACCCAGCGGAGGCTGGAACTGCGCGCGGCCCACGGGGCGGGGAGGTGCTATCGGGAAAAGCCCGCCCTCGATGTCGAGGAAAGCCTCCTGGGAGTGGTGGTGCGACGACGGCGCCCCCTGCAGATTGAAAATGTCCAGACCTCCGGTCGTTACCAGCACGTGGGTATCGCGGTGGCCGAGGGCCTCGTTTCCCTGCTCAGCGTGCCCTTGATGTTCAACGGCATTGCCATCGGCACGCTGAACGTATACACCGGCCAGCCGTATCACTTCTCCAATGAGGAGATACGCATCCTGTCCGCCCTGGCAGAGCTCTCCGCCATCGCCATCGAGAAGGCCCGTCTTTACGAGCGGACGGTGGATGTGGAGGAACAGCTGCGCCGCAATGAAAAGCTTTCCGCCCTGGGCCTGCTGGCCGCCGAGGTCGCGCACGAGATCCGCAATCCGCTCACCGTGATGAAGATGCTCTACCATTCGTTGGGACTCAGCTTTGCCCCCGACGACGCGCGAGCCAAGGACGCACGGATCATCGGGGAGAAGATGGAGCACCTGAATCGGATTGTGGAACGGGTTCTGGATCTTTCCCGCAGCGCCGAACCCTCGTTCGCGCCGGTCAACCTGAACGACCTGGTGGAGGAACTGGCGCTGCTGGTCCGTCACAAACTCAACAACCAGGGCATCCAGCTGGTCCGCGAACTGGCCCCCGACCTGCCCAAGATCTTCGGCGACGCCACCCAACTGGAGCAGGCGCTGCTAAACCTGGTTCTGAATTCGGTGGAGGCGATGCCGGAGGGGGGTTGCCTGAGCATCCGTACCTCCCTGGCTGATTCCCCCGGCTCCCGCGGGGCGGCGGGACGGGTGAAAGTCGAAGTTGGTGACACTGGCCACGGCATGCCGGAGGAACACCGCGCCAAGGCGTTCACTTCGCTTTTGAACACCAGGAAGCTCAAAGGCGCCGGACTGGGCCTGGCCATCATCGGACGCATCATCGAGGCTCACCGCGGGACCATCCTGGTGGAATCCCGCCCGGGCAAGGGCACCACCGTGACGGTCTCGCTCCCAATCAGGTGAGGCGGGTCCGGCCATGCTCCCAATCAGGTGTTCCTGACGCACCAGCCGCTTCATCTCCAGACTGAGGAGGGCCACGGAAACCCCCGAGGCCGGTAATCCGCTCCAGCGAATGACATCATCCATCGGAACCTCCTCCCGGCCCAGAGCATCGTACACTTTCTGTTCGCTGTCGGAGAGCTCGAGCGCGGGCAACAGGCCGGTCTCGGAGGGCGCAGGCGGCCGGTTGCTCGACGGAAACAGATACTCGAACTCGCTGAGGATGTCCTCCGCACTCTCACAGAGTTTGGCCCCCTTCTTGATCAGCTCATGACATCCCTTGCTGCGCGGCGAGTCAATC
>JALOTU010000110.1 GCA_025457725.1 Verrucomicrobiota bacterium | reverse complement strand
GCCGCCCGCGGCGCACGGGAATAGTCTGCGCCTGAAAGGAACCGATCACCATGAAAACACTGACTCTTGTTGCATTGCTCACTGCTGTCGCCCTGCTGGGCCTGCCCGCCCATACGGGATTTGCCGCCGGCACAGACAGCCCGGCGCAGAACTGGGAATATGCCCTCGTCAAATGGGATGGGCCCGACCGGATCTATTACAATCGGCCCGGCGCATTTGAAATGGTGCACCTCAATGACCTCGGGGTGAAAATTCCAAAAGGCGCCCAGCCGGAGGAGTTCTGTTTGGCGTGGGCGGCAAACAAGATGGCAGCCGAGGGGTGGGAAGCCGTCAATCTGGACTCGCGCCGCATCCTGATGCGACGGCCGAAGACCCCCTGAAAACAGCGGCAGGGCAACCAAGCGACAACGCGCCAGCAGGAATCAACGGCGGGTTCCGGCGGATTAGGCTTTGACAAGAAAACGCGGGGGTTTAGAGTGTCGGCCGTTCGGATGGGGTCGTAGCTCAGTTGGTAGAGCACCACAATGGCATTGTGGGGGTCTGGGGTTCGAATCCCCACGGCTCCACCATCCCTAACCTGTTCCCCTTCCGGGTTCAACCACAACGCCCCGCTGCAATCCGTCACATCCGCCATGAACGAAGTCCTGGTCATTGGCCATCGCAATCCCGATCTGGATTCCATCTGTTCCGCCATCGGCTACGCGGAATTCAAACGGCGGACCGGTCTGCCGGAGGCCGTGGCCGCCCGGTGCGGCGACACGAACGAGCGGATCGATTTCGTGCTGCGGCGCTTTGGGGTGCCCGCCCCGCGTTTTGTCGCCAACGTCGCGCCCAAGGTTCGCGACGTGATGCAGCGCAATGTGATGAGTGCGCTGCCGGACACCCCGGTGGCCGAGGCGTTGGCGTGGATGGACCGCAACAACCTGCGGGTGTTGCCGGTGTTGGACGAGGCGCAACGCTGCCTGGGCCTGGCGAGCGTGTTCAAGATGATGCAGTTCCATCTTCCGGGCGCGGACCGGCTGTTCGAATCGCGCCGCGTGCTGGCCTCGCTCCATGGTGTGGCCCGAACGCTCAGCGCCCGCGTGGTGCATGCAACGGAGCCGGGACGCGAGGAGGACCTCACGCTGATGATCGGCGGCATGTCCCTGGAATCCTTCCAGGAGCGACTGAACCAGTATGAACCCCGGAAGATCCTCATTGTGGTGGGGGACCGGCACGAGGTGCAACGGCTGGCGGTGGACTCGGGGGTGCGGTGCATTGTGGTGACCGGAAACCTGACCATTCGCGACGAAACCATTGAGGCCGCGAAGCGGAACGGGGTGAGCCTGCTGCTGTCGCCGCACGATTCCATGACCACCGCCATGCTGTGCCGCGCCGCTATCACGGTGAGCCACATGATTGAGGAAGATTTTCTCTCGTTTCGCGACGACGAACTGCTGGCCTCCGCCCGCCGCAAGGCCATGGAATCCTACTCCCACGCCTTCCCGGTGATCGATGAATCCGGCACCACCGTCGGCATCCTGTCCAAATCCGACTTCCTGAAGCAGGTGGACCGGCGCCTGATCCTGGTGGACCACAACGAACTGTCCCAGGCCGTGCAGGGGGCGGAGGAAGCGGAGGTCATCGAGATCATTGACCATCACCGCC
The DNA here is from genome assembly GCA_025457725.1 of Verrucomicrobiota bacterium. GTDB lineage: Bacteria > Verrucomicrobiota > Verrucomicrobiia > Limisphaerales > DSYF01 > JALOTU01. Next base: position 5,407 of record JALOTU010000110.1, on the reverse strand, counting down.
TGGGAGCGCTCAGCACGGCACAACCGATCTACTTCCTCAATGATCCGGTGGGCTCGACCAGCACGATTGTCGCCGACTGTTTCCTCCGGCAGGGAGTAACCTTGCCGAGGGAAATCGCGGGACTGCTCCTGGCGGGGCTGATCTCGGACACGTTGAACCTGACCTCGCCCACGGCAACACCGCGCGACGCGGCCGTGCTGAAGCAGCTGGAGGGGATGACGGGGATCAACGCCACCCAGTTCGCCGAGGACCTGTTCCGCTCCGGCTCCATCCTGGTCTCCCGTCCGGCCCCGCAGGCGATCACCAGCGATTGCAAGGAGTACATCGAGGACGACCTGAGGTTCAGCGTGGCGCAGATCGAGGAGATTGGATTCACGCAGTTCTGGCGTTGCAAGGATGAAGTGGTGGAAGCGCTGCGCGCCTACCGTCAAAAGCACGGCTACCTCTTCTCCGCGCTGCTGGTCACCGATGTGACGCGCCAGAACTCCCTGCTGCTCATGGCGGCGGATGAACCGTTGATGGACGCCATCGATTATCCTGAAGTGGAGCCGGGCATCTTCGAACTGGCCGAGGTGGTTTCCCGCAAGAAGCAACTGCTTCCCTTCCTGGCGCATTGCCTGCACCAGATTCGCTGAACCCGCCTCACTTCACCACCGTCTTGACGTCCGCTTCGAATCTGCCAGCCACCCAGCTGTGCTCCGGGTCGGACAGGCAAAGGTGAATGCGGCCGGTGACCTTCTTCTTGCTCACCGCGTCAAAGCGCACCCAGAGGAGATAATCGGAGGGGAAGACCAGAGACTGGTTGTCTCCCCGCTCGTCCTTCCAAAGCATGCGGACAGGCGCGGTCAGCGGCGGATCCTTCGTTCGCAACTTCCAGGTCTTGCCGGGGACCAGTTCGCCTCCCGCCAGCGGAAAGGTGAGCTCCAATCTCAGTCCCGCCGGGCTTCCCCCCTCCTGGCGCAGAATCAATTGTGTTCCCCTCCAGATCTGCCGGTTAGCCTCGAACGACCAGCCGTTCAGCCGCCCGACAACCGGCGTCTCCAGCAACTGGAGTTCGTCAAAACGGGTGGTCCACCGCTGGACCATTCCACCGTCCGACGGTGAATCGACCGCTGCTCCCGGCCACAGAAACACGAGTCCAGCGATGACGGCCAAGACCGCCAGAAACGTCACGATCAGGATGATCCTCAATCCGCGGGAACCGCCCTTGGGAGCCCCCACCGGCGTCTGTGGGCTTGATGGAGGCACCGCCACACGGCGGGAGGATTCTGCGAGCGCGGCGGCGATGATCAGGTTTCCACCCCCGTTCGCAGGAGCCTGAGGCACCGTCAGCTTCTTGAAACAGGTTGGGCACTCGGTGGTGTGTCCCGCCTCCTCGGACCTGGCCTGGAGATGTTGACCACAGATTGGGCAGGCAAACTTGAACTGGCTGACCGGGTCCACAACCAGACGATTTCACAGGTTTATCCTGACAGCAACGCAGATTTGCGGCCCGCGCCCTCTCCCGTGGTGGAACGATTCCCCCCGGCGCATTGGGACGGACGGCGACATCAGGGCTCGACGTTCCCATTCAACCGCGAACTTCCGCGGCAACAAAATCTGCTTTCACCCGGGCCAAAAATCGCTTTGATTCACGCCGCATGACGCAATTTGCCACCATCACGGTCATTGGACGGGACAAAACCGGGGTCATCGCCCGGGTCACCAACTTCCTTTTTGAGCAGGGCGCCAACATCGAGGCGCTGGAAGAGCAGGTCACGCGCGGCCAGTTCAGCATGACGCTGCAGGCGTCGTGGAAGAGCGGTCGAATCGATTCCAAAGCTCTGGCCCGGGGACTGGCGGCACTGGCCAGATCGCTCAAGATGGAGATCAAACTGCGCCTGACGCAGCCGGGACGAAAGCAGCGCCTTGCCATCCTCGTCACACGCGAGCCCCATTGCCTGGAGATGTTGATGAAGGAGTTTCAGGCCGGCCGATTGAATCAGGCCGAGCCGGCCGTCATCATCAGCAACCGCCCGGATCTGGAGCGCATGGCACGCAAGTTCAACCTGCCTTTCGTGCGCATCCCGTGGAATGAGCGGGTGCGCGCGGAACGGCGGCTCCTGAGCCTGCTGGAAAAGCTCGAGGTGGATTTTCTGGTGCTGGCGCGGTTCATGAAGATTCTCTCGCCCAACGTCGCGTGGCGTTACAAGAACAAGATCATCAACATCCACCCATCGCTGCTCCCCAGCTTCCCCGGCGCCCAGGCGTATCGCCAGGCCTACGAGCACGGCGTGAAGATTGTCGGGGTGACGGCGCACTTTGTGAGCATGCACCTGGATGAAGGACCGATCATCGCCCAGGACGGATTCACGGTACGGCCCAACATGTCGATCAAGGACATCGTCGCCAAAGGGCAAAAGCTCGAAAGCCGTGTGCTGCTCAAGGCGGTGAAGCTGTATCTATCCAAACGGCTGGATGTCTATTGGGGAGTGGTCAAGGAGGTGTAGAGCCTGTCTGACAAGACCCCGACAAAGGGCAGGTTGCGATAACGCTCGGCGTAATCGAGGCCGTACCCCACCACGAACACGTCCGGAATCGCGAATCCCACGTAGTCGGCGTTCACCTTCTCGATCCGGCGACTGGTTTTGTCCAGTAACACACAGGTGCGCAGGCGACGCGGCTTGAGCGGTCGCAGCCTCTGGATGACCCGCTTGAGGGTGCGGCCGGTATCGAGAATGTCGTCCACGATCAGCACATCACGCCCCTTGACATCCAGGCGCAGCTCCTTGGTGAAGACCAACTCTCCCGATGTGGTGCCGGCGCCGTAACTGGAGACGCCGATGAAATCGAGCCGCAGCGGAATGGACACCTGCCGGATCAGGTCGGCCAGGAACATGACCGTCCCGTTCAGCAGCGAGACGATGACCAGGTCGCGGGTTCGGTAATCGCCTTCTATCTCCCGTGCCAGGCTCCGCACCCGTCGCGCGATCTGCGCCTGGGAAATCAGGACACAGTCCAGATCCGACCGCCACCGGGCGGGAACCCCACGGGTGTTCGAGAGACGAGATTCCAGACCTTGGGCGCGCACGGGTGGAGTCTGCCTCATGATTGCGGATTCCCCAATGTCATTTTTCGTTGCGCCGGCATATCACGGGCAAGGACGCGCCGTGGTCAGCAGAGGCCGATGGCGCGTTCCAGTTGTTTCACGAGCCATTGCGCATGCTTTTTGTCCGGAATCCGGCTGCCGGCGGACCGCTTCCCGCCGGATTTCAAAACCAGCTGGATGTCGTAGTAAACCTTGGTTCCCGATTGCATCCCCGTCTTCAACTGGATGGATTGCACATCGCTGGAGGCCACGACGTTGCGCCATTTGAACAGCAGGAGGCGGTTGCGCAGTTCGATTTGATCGCGATTGGCCGTGATGCGCACTGCGTGGAACAGACCTTGAACCGCAAAAACCAGGAGCAACACCTCGAAAAAGCCGAAAACGATGGGAAAGATCATGGGCGCACCCGCCTCCAGCAGGAACCAGAGGACCCCGGTCCAGATGGCCAGAAAAGCCAGCAGTGCCGCCAGGGCGCCCGTGTTGCGAGCCGCGGGAAAGTACAGCTCGGTTTCTCCACGCAAGGTTTCCGTGACCTGGATGCGGGTCTTCAGCGGCGGCTGCCAAGCCTCTCCAGAAGGCTGAAACGAAGCGGTGGGATCCGGCGCCGGCGCCGCGTCCGGCCGGCTCTCCGCCGTGCGAAACACCGGAACCTCGAACTGCGCGGCGTAATCGACACCGGGCACGTCCGCATTCACTTCCAGTCTCCAGAGGATCGCAGGATTCCCGCTGAGCGATTGCGGTTGGTCGAACGGAATGTTGAAGAAGATGGGCAACCCGGTTCTGTCGGGCTCGGTTTCCATGAAATCCCTGAGCAGGGTCTTTTCCTCCTCCCACAGCACACTCTCATGCGTGGAGCGGTTCTTTCCGGATCCCGACGTGGTCCGTTTGAGGCATAGCAGGCGCAACTTGAAACCGCTGCTGCTCCGCACCTTCGAAGGAATCTCCAGGGCTCCACTCAAGGTGCCTCCGATCACACCGGGGAGCGTGTGCAGCTCCAACTCGGATCGGCCAAAATTGCGCTGGCGTATCGTGGCACGAGCGGCACCCGTGGCCAAGCCGATACCCGCCAGCGGGAACACCAGGGCGACCAGGATGGGCTTGTTGCCCTTTTCCAGTTCGGACGGAATCGCCAGCACGGCCGGAAGCGAGAGGCCGATGAACGCAAGGGCCATGATCCACAGCAACACGGCCGATTTGCCTTCACTGGACTGAATCCGGCCGCTCCGCCAATCCGGGCGCCACAGCCACGGCTGGTCGGGGCACTGTTCCCGCAGGACCTGGAGCGCCCGCTTCTGGCGGTTGGACCGGATTCCCAGCCAGAGGAACAATCCTGCAAACCCCAGGAACAGCAACGCGAAGCCCGCCACCGGCAATCCTCCTTGGAGGTCGCCCTGCAGTGCGTCGCGAAAACCAATCCACAGAAACACCAGGCCCACGCCAAAAAAGGGCGCGAGGAACAGGCACAGGCAACCGAGGTTCGCCCTGCCCGACCGTCCCGGCAGATTCATCTCGAACTGGACGGCCATACAGGTGCGGTTGGCGTTGAAGTGATTCGCGGCAGACCGGTTTCAAGCGCACCGGAGCCACTCGCTGCTCGCGAGAAACAAGACGGTTCAAATGTGCCTGGAATCGGTCTCGTCCTTGACCGCATAGCCACCGTCCTGGCGTTTGAAGTTCACCTCGTTCTTTTTGACGTAGGCATGGAAGACGTCATCGGCGCTCATGCCCAGCACCTGCGCCAGGCTGATCAGGAAATGGAACAGATCCACGACCTCGACCCGGGCGTTCTGTTCATCGAACTTCTGGTACTTCGCCCACCATTTCCAGGGGACGCTGTCGGTGAGCTCGGCGATTTCCTGCGTCATGGCGCGGCAATAGTTGAGCACCCATTTGGTTTTCTCGGTGTCGCTCATGCCACTGGTCTGGACGCCGATGCGCGCGTTCAGGGCCTGCTGCATGCGAAACAGCTCGCGGAGTTGGTCAGGTTGTTCCATCACGGAAAGTGTTCGGCTTCCAGCGGGCTGCGCAAGCCGAAAACCCGACGCGGCATCTCTTGACTTTACCTCCCGTCGACATGTCCTAGAGTGCGGACATGACTTCGCTTGCATCCTGTGAATTGTTCCGGGATTTGAACGCCCCGGCCAAAGAAGCCCTGCGAGGCATCGCGGAGGAGCGCCTGGTTCTGGAGGGAGCCATTGTGTTTGCAGAGGGGGATCCCGGCGACGGCCTTTACGTGGTGGAGGACGGCGAGGTGGAAATCACCGCCTCGCTCGACGGCGGGCCGCATCGGCGCGTGTCGAGCCTGGGGCCCGGGGAGGC
>JALOTU010000109.1 GCA_025457725.1 Verrucomicrobiota bacterium | reverse complement strand
ATGTAGCCCAGCACGCGGTGGGATTGGTACCAGGAGGGATCCGTCTCGCGCTGGGCATCCAGGGCCTTCAGGTCGTCGGGGCGCGACACCCACCGTTCCACCGCCGTCGAAAGAATGCTCTCGAGGTGATAGAAGAAATCGTAGTGCTTCCCATAAAGGCTGTAGAGGATGGTGAACAGCCGTCCGAAATGCTCCTCCATCCGCAGCGCGAACGCCTGCCAGTCGGCTTCCGGCACCTCCCGGAATCGCGCGCGCAGACGCGGGAGAATGCGCGACAACGACGCCGTGCTGTGCCGGTTGAACCAGAGGGTGTCCTGCGGGTTGCTCATGGATTCAGTCAACGGAACAATGAATGCCGGGCGACGGCGCTAGTCAAGAAACTGAAAATGGCGCAACCCCTCGAGAATGCCCGCGGCGCTGTGGCCCTGGGCGAAGTAGACCCGTTTCAACTCGCGCAAGGGTTCCATCTCCGGCGCGTGGTTGCCCACCACGATGCCGCGCGAGGCGCCTGTGAACATGTCAACGTCATTGCCGGCATCCCCGCAGACCACGGCCTCGGTGATGGGGATGGACCACTTGTTGCCGATGTAGCGCACCGCCCGGCCCTTGGAGGCGCGTTTGGGCAGGATGTCGAGGTAGGCGGACTGGGTGATTACCACGCTTGCATTGCGGGCCAGCTTGCCGAGCTTTTCGGTGATGCGTTCCGAGGTGAGCCCCTTGTCATGCAGGAAATAGGACACCTTGAAGGGATTCTGGTCGGCGGGATCCTGCGCCTCGATTCCCTCCAGCCCGGCAAGGCTGGCGCGGACGGCTTCCGCGTTCCAGCCGTAGTTGATGTGCTTCATCCAGCCCTTGTCCATGAAAAGCGGGTCGAGCCCGTAGTAGATGTAGGTGCCGACCGAGCAGATCACCAGGTCCGGCTTGGGAATGTCAAACTGCGCGAGGACGTCCCTGACCTTGGGGAGGGACCGACCGGAGGCGATGCCGAAGACGAACTGGTTGCCGCGATTCCGCAGCCGCTCCCGGAGTTCATCCAGGCCGGTGTAGTCGCCGGTTTCGCTGATGAGCGTGCCGTCGATATCGGTGATGATCATTTTGGCGGCCACCTTGAGGCGCTCGTAAAGTTTCGGGTTCTTGGCGAGGTTTTTCCGGCCATAGCCCTTCGAGTCCTTGAGGCTCTCGCCCACCAGCTGGATGTATTTGTCCACATGCGCCTCCCAGCTGTAGTGTTCGCGGACCTTCCGCATGCCGCTGTTGGAGGTCCGCTGCCAGTACTCCTCGTCGGTGAGGAGCTTCTTGAGGGCGGACTGGATGCCGGCGGTGTCGTCCGGCTCGACCAGGATGCCATTCTCGCAGTTGCGCACGATTTCGGACGGGCCGCCATGCGCCGTGGCGACCACGGGACAGCCGCAGGCCGTCGCCTCGAGCAGCGTCAGTCCGAAGGGCTCCGTGAGGGCGATGTTCACGAAGACGCCCCGTTTGCCGGCGCAAAACCGATAGGCCTGCGGCACGTCGAGCGCGCTGTCGTGCTTCTTGGGAATGGCCAGCCGCCCGTACAGGTTGTATTTGTCCATGAGCAGCAGGATCTCCGTGAGCACCTCCTTCTCACCCTCCGGCATTTGCGTGATGTCACTGCGCAGGCCGGCGAATATGGCCAGGTTGGCGATGGCCTGGAGCTCGGGGTCGGTTCCGAAGGCATGAATGAGGCCGTCGATGTTCTTCTTCCGGTCCGGGCGGCAGATGGCCAGGATGAAGGGGCGGTCCGGATGGGAGAAGAACTTCTCCAGATTCAACCGGAGCGTGTGCATGACCTGCTTGCGGATGATGTCGGTGTCGCCGCTGTGGTGGAGGTCATCCAAATAAGGATAGTAGCGCTTGAAATCGATCCCGGGCGGAATGACGTGGAACTCCGCCTGGCTGGCGGCGGGATAAGCCTCGTAGCTCTGGACTTCCTGGTCGGTGGAGGTGACGATGAATTCGGCATTGGCAAGCGTGCCGTCCTCGGCCGCAAAGCGCCGTTCGAAGCAGTAGCGGACCATCGCCTCGTCCTCCACCATGCCCGACGCGATCAACTTCTCCAGCTTGGGTTTTCCCAGTGAATGGCCGGTCTGGGCGAACGGCACGTTCAACACGGAGGACAGTTCCGTGGCCACGTATCCGGCGTCGGCATAGTGGCCGTGGATCCAGTTGGGGAACACCTTCTCGCTCTTGATGTGAGTGATGGCGTTGGTCACGTACTCGTCCAGGTGCGGCCAGAGCTGTTCCTTGGGCAGATACTTTTTGCCCCCGCACCAGACGCGCCGGATGGTCAGCTTGTCGGAAACCTTCTCGACCGGATTCGCGTAATCCGGCCCGACCACGGGGTCGTCCATGCGCCGGGTGAACAGGTGAACCATGGTGACTTCCGGCCGCTGACTCAGCGCCCGGGCCAGTTCCATCACGTAAATGATCTGGCCGCCGTTGTCGGCATCCCGGCCAATCTCCAGGTTCTGGCCGCGAAACAACCCGTGCAGGCTGTAGAGGTGTATGTGCATCAATTCGATCCGAAGCGCGGAAGCCGCATGATCAACGATCAGCCGCCCCGCGAAACCCTTTCGTTGTCAGGCAGATTAGCCTGATTGGGCGGGAGCGAACAGAAAAAATGCCGGGCCGGTGCAGATCGGGCGCACGAGGACTCAACCCGGCTGGCGGCAGGCGAAATCGTGGAAATTGGTGTCCGCGCAACCGATCGGGTTGCCAGCGGGCGAACAGGAATGTCCGCGCCCTGTGGACTGTGGCTATCCTGGACTTGTGCTTGGGCGAATGCATCCAACGAGTCCGTGAGTTCGGGGTGGCACCGGTTTTCAACCGCCCGGGGGATAGGGGGGCATGCTGGTGGGTTCACTTTGCCGGCTGGAAAGCCGGCGATACCTCCCGGATTAAGTCGCTTCTGTCCTGGACTTGCGCCCGCTCCCATTGACGGCATGCTGGTGCTCAATGACGGTCGAACTCATCAATACCGGATCGGAACTTCTGCTGGGACGCACCCTGAACACTCATCAACAGTGGCTCTGCCGGCGACTGTCGGACCTGGGCTACGCCGTGACGCGACAGGTGTGTGTGGAGGATACCCGGGAAAGGATCTGCACGGCTGTGCGGGAGGCGTTGTCCCGCGCCGAGGTGGTCATCGTCACCGGTGGACTGGGCCCCACCTCGGACGACCTCACACGCGAGGGGATCGCCGAATTGCTGAACCTGGAGTTGCGGGAGGACCCGGAGGTCGTGCGCCGACTGGAGGCCGTGTTCCGGTCGTTCAACCGCGCGATGCCGCCCCAGGTACGCGTGCAGGCGCAGGTGCCCGTGGGGGCGATCGTGCTGTCCAACGCGGTGGGCACCGCGCCCGGACTGGCCATCCCCCTGGCATCGAATCCGTTCCGCAGCAATCATCCCGCCCTGCTCATCCTGTTGCCGGGACCGCCACGCGAATTGCGTCCGATGTTCATCGATTCGGTGGTTCCGCTGCTGGGAGACCGGTTCCCGCCCGGCGAGCCCTTTGTCTGCCACACCCTGCGAACGACGGGCATTCCGGAATCGATGGCTCAGGCCCGAATCGATGTCCCTCTCCGTTCCCGGGTGGAGCAGGGGCTCGGCGTGGGATATTGCGCCCGGCCGGGCGAGGTGGACATCCGTCTGTCCGCCCGCGGCCTTCGTGCAAGTGAACTGGTATCGGGCGCGATGGAAATCGTGCGGCAGGCGATGGCGGGCGGCGTGTATGCGGAGGGGGATGTGGAATTGGAACAGGCGGTGGTTGAGTTGCTGGCCGCGCGCAAGCTGACCCTGGCCATCGCTGAATCGTGCACGGGCGGGCTGATCGGGCATCGGGTGACGAACGTTCCCGGAGCCTCCAACGTGCTCAAGGCCGGGATCATCACCTATGCCAACGAGGCCAAACAGCAATGGCTTGGCGTGCCCGCGGACCTGATTGCGTCGCAGGGCGCGGTGAGTTCGCCGGTGGCGCAGGCCATGGCGGAGGGGGTTCGGCGGTCGACCGGCGCGGACCTGGGCGTTGCCGTCACCGGCATTGCCGGTCCGTCGGGAGGCAGTGAGGACAAGCCGGTGGGAACCGTCTTCCTCGGTCTCGCGTCCGCGGAGCAGACCGTGGTGCTGCGCCGGCGCAATCCCTTTGACCGGGCCACCTTCAAACAGGTGACCTCGCAACAGGCGCTGGACCTTGTGCGCCGACAGGTCCTGGCGCTGCCGCTGGAATGACGAAGCCCGCAGGCATCCGGGGATGCGCGCGGGCTCCACATCGAACGTGCGGTTAACTAGGCGCCATCGTCACCGATGGCCTCCACGGGGCAGCCCTCCTTGGCCTCTTTGCAACGCGCTTCCTCATCCGGATTCTCCGGCTGCTTGTAAACGAAGGAATAGCCTCCGTCCTCGTTGCGCTTGAAATTGTCAGGCGCGGTCTCCCGGCAGAGATCGCAATCAATGCACTGGTTGTCTACATAGTAGCCGCCGGCCACGTTTTCGGGGTATCTGTTTTCTTTGTCGGCCATAAATGGTTCAGAAGTTTGTGGGAACAATTTGGGCGGAGGTCTGTGGGTTGGCAAGCTTCATTTGCCGTTCGGGTTCCCATCAGGTTTAGTATTCGCTTCCATTCGCATGCTGGCCGCTTAATCTCCGTGCCGTGCAGGAGATCGCCAGACGAAAAACGAAGATTGTCGCCACGCTCGGACCGGCCAGCGAGTCGCCCGACAACCTGGAAAAACTGATTCGCGCCGGGGCCAATGTGTTTCGGTTGAACATGTCCCACGCCCCCCATGACTGGGTGCGTCGCGTGGTGGCGGATATCCGGGGAACGGCCCGGGCCTGCAATGCCCATGTGGGCATCATGATGGACACCCAGGGCCCGGCCATCCGCACCGGCGATCTGCCGGTGCCGCTCGACCTGCAACCCGGCCAGAAGTTCACCCTCACGGTCCGCGGCGAACGCAGCGAGGAGGAGCGGTCGGTGGATGTGAACTACGAGAATTTCGTCAATGACATCTCCGTGGGGGACATCGTCCAGATCGACAACGGCGCCATCCAGATGAAGGTCCTGGGGAAAGCCGGCCACCGGGTGGAGTGCGAGGTGATGACCGAGGGCAAACTCGGCAGCCGCCGGCACATCAACCTTCCCGGCGTCAAGGTCAGTCTGCCGGCCCTCACGGCCAAGGACATCAAGGATGTGGTATTGGGGCTGGAGCTCGGGGTGGATTACATCGCCCTGTCCTTTGTGCGAGAAGCCAGGGATTTGCTCCAGCTGAAGGAGCTCTTCCAGGAAAGCGAATACCGCCCGGTCGTGATCGCCAAGATCGAGGATCATCAGGCGGTCAAGAACCTGGACGAGATTGTGAGGGAAGCGGACGGCATCATGGCCGCCCGCGGCGACCTCGGCATCGAGATCCCCTACGAGGAACTGCCCATCGTGCAGCGTCGCATCGTCAAAACCTGCCTGCACTACGGCAAGCCCGTCATCGTTGCGACGCACATGCTCGAAAGCATGATCCATTCGCCCATGCCGACGCGGGCGGAGGTGACGGACGTGGCCAATGCCGTGTTCGAGCAGGCCGACGCCATCATGCTCAGTGGCGAGACCACCGTGGGGAAGTACCCGGTGAAGTGCGTGGAGGTGTTTGACCGGATTGCGACGCGCATCGAACGCAGCGGCGGGGCCGGTTACTTCCAGGAAGCCGTGCTGTCCAGCCCGCGCCAGAAGCTGGCCAAAAGCGCGGTGGTCATGGCCAACGAATTGCGTGCGGAGGCGATTGTGGTGGTGACCCGCAGGGGGCACCTGGCGCGCTACACCTCCTGGATGCGGCCGAAATACTCACCCATCATCGGGGTGTGCGAAAGCGACGAGGTCGCGCGCAGCCTCACCCTGCGCTGGGGCGTCACCCCGGTGGTTTCCCGGTTCAGCGACAGCAGTCCGGAGGAGACCATCCGCGGCGCCTTCGAGATGCTGGTCAAGGAGGGCCAGTTGCACACCGGCAACACCGTTGTGGTCATCGGTTCCATCTCCGCGGGCGACGAGATCGTCGACGCCATCCAGATGCGGATTGTCGAGTGATCCCGATTGAGTTCATGCATCCGCACGTCAAGGCCACGTTCAGCCAGCGGGAGATGGGCCGCGATTATTTCACCCTGAAGATGGAATCCGATCGGCGATCTCCCGAGCCGGCAATCCCGTTCCGGATGCAGCCCAAAGCGCCTGAAACCGCAAGTCCGATTCCGGCGTCCTGAACCGCGCCTGCCGTTGCTCCGTCTCCATGTCCTTCGCGGGCGTCGGGGTGGGGAGGGCCTGTTCGATCAGAGTGCGACAGGGAGCGAAAGGGTGGCGGCGGCTTTCAGGGCGGATTCCCACAGGCCCGATGGAAACACCCCGAGGATCACGACACCGGCCATGCAGGCGCCGACGGTGAGTCGGGCGGTCATGGACGGCAGGATGGGTGCGGGGGATTCGTCGCCGCGCCAGTAGACGGCGCGGATCACGCCGAAGTAGTAATAGAGGGAGATGACCACTCCCACGATCGCCACCCCAACCAGGCCGTAGAGAACGGGCGTGGCCGTCGCGGAAGCCAGTGCCGCCTGGATCAGCAGGAGTTTTCCAAAGAATCCGACCAGTGGAGGGATCCCCGCCAGCGAGACCATGCTCAGGGTGAGTCCCGTGGCCAGGAGGGGGGAACGCTGGTGCAGACCCTGGAGGTCCTGGATTTTCTCCGCACCCGTCTCCCGCAACACCACGGTGATCACCAAGAACGCAGTCAGCACGGTGAACAGATAGCCGCCCAGATAGAACATCACCGCCGCCTGCCCGGCCTGCGTCAGCGCCGCCACCCCCATGAGCAGGTAACCCGCGTGCGAGATGCTGGAATAACCCAGCAGGCGCTTGAGATTGGTTTGCGGCACCGCGCAGAGGTTGCCGTACAGGATGGTAACCCCGGCGATCACGGCCAGGAGCGCCGGCCATTGTGCGGTCACGTCCGGCACGGCGGTGAACAGCACGCGCAGGAGGAGCACGAACCCCGCGGCCTTGGATCCGACGGCGAGAAACGCG
>JALOTU010000503.1 GCA_025457725.1 Verrucomicrobiota bacterium | reverse complement strand
CCCATTAGGGCGCCGGGTCAACAAGTAAAAAGTTGGCCGTTCCCGGGTTTCTTGTCTCCGGGTGGCTGCGCGAACAGTGCACAGCTTTGAAGCGACTGATTCGATCCTGTCTTTTCTTTTCTGATTTCGAATCGACCTCCACAGAGGAGACTCGTTCAGTCACCCATCTGGTTCTAGCCTCAGCGACCTGTGTCGCCACAGGTTACGCCGACCCAATCCCGAATTTCCGGGATCCAGAAAACGTTCAGTGCCGGGCCGCGTTCATTCACTTTCTAAAGAGCTCTGGTTCGCCGAAATCCGCTTCCGACGTCCAACCCGCATCTGACTCACGGCGCGGTCGAATCCCCTTCAACGCTGTTGGATGAGGAGAACCGCCGCCTCCAATCACATCTGAGGGCTTGATCACCAACCCCATGTTCTGGCTGGCGGCGGGTCTCCCGAGATCCTATGCCCCAAAGACACGCTTCTCGTCGTAATCCACATTCTGAGCCATGACGTGCCAGGCGGCTTTGGCCAGCTTGCATGCCAGCGCCTTGGTCGCAATCACCGTGCTCGTCTTGGCCGCCTTGCGGTCAAACCATTTTCGACATCGCTCATCAAATCTCCGCGCAAAGTTGGCCGCCTCCACAAACGCCCAAGCCAAGTACTTGTTGCCGCATTTGCCATTGTTCTCACCCTTGCTCTTGCCGTTGCTCGTACGTTTGGAATCCACCGTGCGGCAATAGCTGGCAAAGTCACCCGCGCTCTTGAACCGACGGATCTCTCCGACTTCCATCGTAATGGTCATTCCCAGAATCATTCCAATCCCGGGCATCGTATAGAGTCTCTTGTAGCAGGGCAGCTGTCGCGCACACTTGAGCACGACTTTCTCAAGCTTTTCAATGCTCTGCGTCAACCCCTCAATGTGTTGCTTTTGCACCTGGGCGATCAACTGGTTGGCCGGATGATCGTAAAGATCTCCGGATTCCTCCACGCTCAGTTGCTTGAGCCGCTGCAATGGCATTTCCGCCCCGGTCGTCCGTGTGTAGAGACTCTTGAAGCTGAGCATCAGGGCCGTACGCTGATGCACCAGCAGCAGCCGGCGGCGTAACGCGTCCCGCACCGGCCGCAGTTGCGCATCGTAGATATAGCCGGTGGGCAGAATGTTCAGCCGCTGCAGCTCCGCCAGGAAATAGGCGTCGTTCTTGTCGTCGGCATGCTTGATCCCGTTGTACTGATCCATCTTGGCCGGGTTGGCCAACACGACCGGATACGACAACGCCCGCAGACCATCCACCAGCCAATACCAGTTGTAGGTCGATTCCACCGCAATGCTCTGGATCTGCTCTTTCATCGGCGCCAGGAAGTCCGCCACTCCCTGCAAATTGCAGTCCACCTGCTTGTGCTTCAACCGCCGGCCATCCGAGTCCACGATCGCAATCATTGCGTTGTTGCTATGCAGATCTATTCCTGCCATCAATCTCTTTGTTCTCACTGGTTTCCTTTCGGTTTGTGTTGTTTGCTTCGAAATTCGGTTTGTGTTGTTTGCTTCGAAACAGCGACAACTCTTTACCGGAAGGAAACCTCCCTTCGCCACTTCGCCCTTAATGTTTATCACATCTAAAGAGTTGACAAATAAGCTTTGGCAGGGTTTGAGGGCAAGCCCGAGTCGGATGGGCTCTTCGAGCCTTGTGGGTTGCCCCAAGCCGGAACGGAGCGGCTTGAACAGGAGGAAACAGAGGAGACAGAGTGGTCTGCACACGAGGAGCTGATTTGACGTGCGTTCGTCGAGGGGCACTCGTCACCTCGTGCACTACAACGGCTGCAGGCACTCGTCACCTTGTGCTCTACAATCGGCTGCAGGCACTCGTCACCTCGTGCACTACAACGGCTGCAGGCACTCGTCACCTCGTGCGCTACAATCATGGCAGTTTGGTAAACTCAGTTCGGATTTGAATTACTGCACTACAAAGCGCCGGGCGAGCTCGGGGAATCGGCAGCCGTCGCACAGGCTGTTCGAGTGGTTGGAGTGGTTGCAGAAGTCCTGCACGATCTGGTGCAGGCCCTGTTGCATCGCCATTCCCCGCGGCAGCGCGCGGCGACGGCTTCCCAGGAGCCGCTGCCGCGCCACCTTCAACACGGCGTTGTCCGAACCCGTCGGCCACGCCAGGTAGCGCCGTTGCATCTCGGCCTGGAGGCGGGCGCGCCGACCCTGCCGCGCCTGCGCCCAGAGCCACGGCAGAACGACGTTGCCGGCCAGGTCGGTGATCCGATCGCGGCCCAGCAGCGGGATGGGTTTGGCGGCGGGACGGGATCGCAGGGTGCAGGTGCGGGACCAGAAGGGATCGGTCCGCGGTTGCAGCACCTTGAGCAGCGAATCCTGCAGCCGTGCGTCCGCGCCCGAGTCCCGGCTCCATTCCCGCAGCCGCGACGGCAGCGCGTTCTCGCAGCTCCACTGCGCGGCCAGCGCCAGTCGTCGCTGTGGATGGTTGGCTGGCCGGATGCCGGAGAAGCGCCAAGCCCCGGCGGGGAGCGTGCAATCGGAAAACGCATCCTGTTCGCGCCACCAGCAATCCCAGAGCCGGCCCAGATACCGGCATGATTCGCGGTTCGCCCCGGGCAGTTCCGAGGGGAGCAAACCGCCCAGACCAAGCAGCCGGGCCGTGATCTCGGTGGGCGCGGCATCCGGCTTGTGCCAGCGATTCCTCAATTCCGCCAGGCGCAGCATGGGCCAGGCGTTGTGCTTGTAACCCAACGCCCTGAACAGTCCTTCCCACAGCGCCTGCGTCCAGCCGGCGTCGCGAGCCCGCGCGGTGAACCGGTCCGCACGGTTCTGCAGCCGCACCAGGGCGGCCTGGGTCAGAAGCGATTCCAACCGGTCGGAATCCAATTCCCGCAGCGTCGAGGCGCAGCGCCCCGCAAGAAACGCAGGGGGTGCGGGAGGCGTTTCCTGATGCAGCCAGTCCGCGAGGGAGACGAGGGAATCGTCCAGCACCGGTTCCAGTTCCAGTAACGGCAACCCGGACGGATCGGAACCGGCAGCGGACGCTTTCCAGACCACATGCAGCACCACGTTGGCGTAGGCCGGATTGTTCTCATGCTGGTGATGCCGCCAATCGGCGGGCTGCGGATCGATCTCGACATCACCGGTTTGAGGAGAAGCCCCGCCAATCTGGATGACTGCGCCCCGGAAATCGGGGCCCGCCTCGCGGTTGAGGAAGCCCGGATGCAAAATGAACAAGGGTTGTCCGTCGGCAGTCTTTAATCTGTCGCGGCGCAACCGCTGGTGCTGCCAGATGGCCTGGAGCAGTTGTTCCGGCGGAAAGTCCCCCGCTTCGTGCAAGGCCGTTGGACGGACGAATTGGCTCCGGAGCTCCGCGTAGAGGCCGGGTGATGGGATTGACATGCGATTGCATTTGCGCCGCACAACGGTCAAAGTCAAGGGGTTAGCCCGAGTATTTGATACTCCGCGCGCGCTGACGACCGATCCGCACTCCGGCAACGGAGCAGGCAATGGACAGACGGGCGCAGGGCAACTCCGGATCATCCGGGGTGTTGAATGGAAGATATGACGACGAACCAGACCCGCCTGCTCCTGTGTCGCGCCCTGACGGGATTGCTCCTCACAGGACTTTCCAGTCACGGTGCCGTGATGACCCGAGAAGCCGCCGACCTGCGCCATGATCCCACCGTGCGCGCGGTCGAGGAGGTGATGCCGTCGGTGGTCAACGTGGCCACGGCCACGGTGATGCAGTATCCGGACTTCTATGACCGCCTGCTCCGTGAATACTACGGCTGGGGCAACTCGCTTCCCCGCGAAAAGCTCAACAGCATCGGCTCGGGCGTGATCATCGACGAGGACGGCTGGGTGCTGACGAACCTGCACGTCCTTCGTCGGGCGAGCCGCGTGGAGGTCAAGCTTTGGAACGGCGAGGTCTATGAGGCCGACCCGATGGTGGCCACCGAGTTGCGGGATGTCGCCCTGCTCAAGCTGCGCCTGCCGCCGGGGGTCAAGCTCAAGGCGGTGGAGTTCGCCCAGGACGACGACCTGTTGCTGGGCGAAACCGTGC
>JALOTU010000108.1 GCA_025457725.1 Verrucomicrobiota bacterium | reverse complement strand
GGCGACGGCGGCCGTGTGCGAGACATAATACTCGATCACGTTGAACAAGCAGGCGATGCCCCAGCGCTGTTGAATCTGGCGGACGGTCTCGACCAGTTCCTCCTGTGGTCGTGAGAAGTCAAAGCGTTCGACAAAGCGGAACCGGGACACATCGGCCAGGGGATGGTTGCTGTTGGTGTCCACGAGGACGCCCAGCGGCAGTCCGCGCTCCTGCAGGCTCTCGAACTCACCACGGCGAACCATCCCCAGAAAGAGGACGAGCCCGGGCTCGGGTTGAACCTGCGCTGAGATCGCTGGCTCCGCGTTCACTTGAGCAGGTTGACAAACCGTTCCAGTTGGGTAAAGCCCGCCACGATCTGCTCGGTCGGGATGGCGTAGGAGATGCGCACGTGACGATCCGAGCCGAACGCGGAGCCGGGCACGACCGCGATGTGCGCATGTTCCAGCAACAGCTCCGCAAGCCGGTCTACGTTCCCCACCCGCTGATCCTTGAACGATTTGCCCAGCAAACCACTCACATCCGGGAACAGGTAGAACGCGCCTTGCGGCACCACGCAAGTCACCTGCGGGATTCGCTGAACCCATTCCCAGGCGACGGCACGTTGGGCGTGCAGCTGCTGACGAATCCCATCCACGAACGTATCGTTGACCGAGCCCAACGCGTCCAGGGCCGCATATTGAACGAGGTTGCAGGGATTGGACGCATTGTGGCTCTGCAAGTTCGCGACGGCCTTGACCACCGGTTGCGGCGCGGCGAAAAAGCCCGCCCGCCAGCCGGCCAGGCAATAGGTTTTCGAAAGCGAACCCACGAGAATCGTCCTGGCTTTCATTGCCGGCACCTGCTTCACGATGTTGCAATGCGTCGCCGGGGCATAAACCAACTCGTCGTAGCATTCGTCAAATAGGCACGTGAGTTGGTGCTCCAGCACCAGCTCCGCGACGTTCTCCAGCACGTTGGCGGCATACACTGCTCCCGTGGGATTGTGCGGCGTGTTGAGGAGCAGTCCGCGCGTTCGGGGCGTGATGAGCCGCGCCAGTTCATCCGGATCCAGTTGGAACTGGCGGTGCGCGGTCGGCAGGAACACCGGCGTCGCACCGGCCAGGCGGATTTGCTCGGGAAAAGTCACCCAATAGGGCGCGGGAATGATGACTTCATCACCCGGCTGGAAGGAGACAAACGCGGCGCTGAACAAAGCCTGCTTGGCGCCAGCGGTGAACCCGACTTCGTCCGCGTGATAAGCGGCGCCGGTCTTTTGTGTATACCGCTGTGCCAGCCGTTCGCGCAATTCGCCGATGCCCAAAGTCTCGGTGTATTGGGTGCGGCTTGAGTCAATCGCCTGATGCGCCGCCGTCTTGATGCTGGCGCTGGTGTCCTGATCCAGCTCCCCGGCGGCAAAGTTGACGACTTGAACACCCTCCGCGCGCAACTTGCGGGCGCGGTTGCGCATGCCGGAGGTTTGCGAGCCCGCCAGTTGTCTCATCCGCTCAGCCAGCATGCTGCACCTCCTCCAACGCAACCTTGGCTTCGCGTTTGGTGGGCGCGGCGGATGGCTCCGATCTTTTTCCGGCCAGATACGCCTCCAGTTCCATGACCTTCTGCGCTCCAACCAACCGGGCCACTTCAGCAACGGGGGTGATCCCGGGTTCGACCGCCAAGCTGCATTCACCTTCGGCCAGCATTCGGAACGTGCCGTCCATGGCCGCGTGCGCGGCCCGCAAACCGTGATTGGCGAAAATGGTGTGGGAAATTCCGGCGGTGATGAATTCCTTCTTGCCGATCTGGGGCAGCCGGGTCGGCGCGATGAAAACGGGGGTCCGGCACCCCCATTTCCGGCCAAAGGTCAGTACTTCTTTGCCGGTGGCATCGAGCGACTGGATAAACACAGCTTCCGCCCCGGCGTCGGCATAGGCGGTCGCGCGGTGCAGAGCCTCCGTTACCCCCAACCCTGCGACCAGCGCTTCAGTGCGGGCAATGATCCGGCACCGGGATCCGGCGCTGGCCACGCCCGCCTGCGCGGCGCGAACGCGGGCGATGTGTTCCTCAATGGGGACCAGCTTTCGAGCATACCCGTCATAAAGACTGCAGCGCTTGGAGAGGGGATTGTCCTCGATGCACAGCGCCGCGGCTCCGGCTCTGGCCATGCCTTCGGCCACATGAAACACCTTCACGGCATCACCGTAGCCGGAATCAAGATCCACCACGATGGGCAGGTCAACGCACCGGCGAACGCATCGGACCACCGTCAGGATGTCTTCGGGTCCAATGATTCCAGCGTCGGGCATCCCGGCGGCTGCAGAGCAGCAAAAGCTGCTCACCCACAGAAAGTCGAAGTCCCACTTCGCTGCGAGCAACGCTGACAGCCCGTCGTACACGCCTGCGCCAGACTGTGGTTTGCCGCTGAAGAGGCGGGCATCGCGATCAGGGGTGGGCGGAAGCGATGAAAGACCGCAGGGGAGTGTCATATGCTCAGGTTCCTTATGTGTGTCCATTGCTGTCCTGGCAGGAGCCACCCGCCCGGCATGTTCAGCTAACCCGCAACTCATGAAGATCCGATGAATCGCAAATGAAAATCGTTTCACAAATCTCACAGTGCAGCCGGGCCGTGCCATCGCTCACGAAGGAAACCAGAGCCGCCGCCATCCACGCCGCCAGTAGGGTGGCGAGCCAGTGACGCTCCAGTTTGACTGCCAGCACTCTGAGCAGGAGGAACACCGGAACAGCCCAGCGGCTTGACGCGTTGAAGGCCACGGGAGCCAGTCAGTCTCCCTGCGGCACCTGCCCCTCAAAAAAACCGGAAGGGGCCAAGAACATAAATGGTGATCACCGCCAAGGCCGCGACGCATCGCGGAAGATCAATGTAAAAGAGGCGGTTCCCGTCACGGGGTTTCAAGGTGTCGTCTGTGGCAGGACAACCCGCACCCGGGTCAAACCGCCTGGTTTGGAGGTCAGCTGGATCGTCCCTTTATGCGCGGTGACGATCCACTGGCAGATGCTCAGTCCCAGTCCGCAGCCATCCACGTCGTTGCTATGACTGGGGTCGCCCCGGAAGAAGCGGTCAAAGGCGCGCGGCAACACCTCGGGCGCAATTCCCGGCCCGGTGTTGGTGACTGTCAACTCCGCCTGGCCTCCCACGCGACGGAGTGCCAGCGTCACGCGGCCGCCGGCCTCGCTGTATTTCACAGCATTGTCAGTGAGGTTGAGCAGGAGTTGACGCAGCCGGTTTCGATCCCCGGTCAGCGTCAACGGCTCACATCCCTCAAGAGTCACCCGGATGCTGCCGGGTTGGGCGAGGATTTGCGCATCGGCGAAGGCGTCGCGTACCAGCTCGTCCAACCGCACCGGCTCGCGGGCCAGAACCACATGTCCGGCGTCGGCTTTTGTGAGGAGCGCCAACCCTTCCACGATTTGCGCCAGCCTCTGGATTTCGACAAGCTGGGTGTGACAGCGCTCACGTTGCGCGGGCGACAGGTTCGGGTCCTGCAAGGCGGCCTCCATTTCTCCCTGGAGGACGGTGAGGGGCGTTTTGAGTTCGTGCGAGGCGTGCAGAGTGAATTCTCGGATGCGCTGGAACGAACTGTCCAGCCGCGCGGTCATGGCGTTGAAGACCTCAGTGAGGCGGTCGAGTTCGTCACCATTACCGGTGCGCGGCAGCGCATCGCGAAGGTTGTGCTCGGTGATCCGGCTGGCGGCGTTGGTCAGCGCTGTTACCGGAGCCATGGCCTTGCTCATGAGGAACCAGCCACCGAGCAGCCCGAGCAGCGCGGCAGGCAAGCCGAACCGAAGCCCGATCTCATCCAGTTCATCCATCACGGATTCGGCAAACCGGCGTTTCTCCGGCTTGCCACGTTGTTCGACGACAAACTCGTAGTAGGCCGCCCCGCCAATGACCAGAACAAACACGAACAACATTCCGGCGTACCAGAGCGTCAGACGGGCGCGGATGGTCATGCTTCCTCCTTCAGGACATAGCCCACGCCGCGCACGGTGTGAAAGAGCTTGGGCCCGGACCCGGCATCGAACTTCTGGCGCAGCCGCTTGAGATAAACGTCCACGATGTTGCTGCCCGGATCAAAGTCGTAGTCCCACACCTTCTCGAGAATCGCAGCCCGGGTGCAGATGCGGCCGGCCGAACGCATGAGGAATTCGAGCAGGCGATATTCCCGCGCGGTCAATTCCACCGTCGTTTCACCCCGGCGGGCCTCGCGCGTGACCGTGTCCAACTCCAGGTCGGCCAGCCGGAGCAGCGCGGGTTTGGATTCGTTGCCGCGCCGGCCCAGGGCATGGATGCGGGCGACCAGTTCGGCGACCACGAACGGCTTGGGCAGATAGTCGTCGGCCCCGGCGTTGAGCCCTTCAATGCGCTCGTTGACCTCTCCCCGCGCCGACAACAGCAACACGGGCGTGGCGTTGTGCCGCTCGCGCAACTGCCGCAGCACGCTGAGCCCGTCGCGTCCGGGCAACATGATGTCCAGCACGATGGCGTCGTATGCCACCGTGGCGGCCGCGGTCAACGCCTCGTTGCCGTCGCGGCAAACATCCACGGCAAATCCCTCCGCCAGCAGCGCCTTGCGGATGAACGCCGCGGTGTTCCGATGATCTTCGACGATGAGAATACGCATGGTGGGGTCAGGCCGGCTTCCAGGCCAGCAACACGGCGCCGGCGACAATGAGCGCACCGCCCACGCCGTGCTGCCAGCTGAGTTTTTCCTTCAGGAACCACCCCGCCAGCAGGATGGCGAACAGGACGCTGAGCTTGTCCACCGGCGCCACGCGCGAGGCCTCGCCCAGTTGCAGGGCGCGAAAGTAGCACAGCCAGGACAACCCGGTGGCCACCCCGGACAGGACCAGGAACAACCAGGCCCGCCGGGGGATCTCGACGAGATTCCATGGCCGGGCAAACAACACCGCGAACCCCCAGGTGAACAACAGCACCACCACGGTGCGAACGGCGGTCGCAAGGTGCGAGTTCACCCCGGCCACCCCCGCCTTGGCCAACACGGCGGTGGCTCCAGCAAACAATGCCGACAAGACAGCCCAGGGGATCCAGTTCATGGCGCAGTTATCGCCGTAAGTTCGCCCGGAAACAAGGGAAACGCTGCCGCGCACGCCGCTACGGCTTTGAGCCCTGCCGGAGCAGTTTCAATCCCCCGTCCTGCACCAGGCCGATGCCTGGCGCGTACAGCTTGTATTCCGTACCGGATTCCAGGGGTGTGGTTTCCCGCGTCTTCAGGCAGTTCGCAAAAGTGCCGGCAGGACATTTGAAAGTCACGTTGGTCGAGACATTCTCCGCACGATCCATCGCCACCCCGGGCGCCTGTTCCTGGTAATAGCGGTCCCCCAGACGCAGGCGGCCCGGCAGCAGGATGCCGTGTTTAGCCCCGTCAAGCCCAGCCTGCCAGGCCCCTTCATGCGACGAAACCTTGCCGTCCTGATACATGTCCAGCTCCTCGCCGAAGTAATAGAGATTGCCGGTGGCCGCACCGAGGGCGAAGAAGTTGCGGGAGACTTCCACCAGCTTCCCCCCAACGGTCTCGCGTTCCTCGACCACGCGGGTGGAGACCCCGTCGATCTCGCGGCTTTCCTCAAGCACGGTGATCGTCAACTCCGCCGGCTTGCCGTCCTCCCGGCCGGCCAGGACGAGTTGATGGCCGGGCTCAAGAATAAAGCAGGCGTGGCGACCCGTGTTGGTGAAGGCCTCCTCCGTCGGCGCCAGTGTGGCCTGCCAGGAATCGGCCGCCGGGCCGGTCTCCTGCGCCGAAGCGATCCCCGGCAACGCGACGAGCGCCAAAATGGAGCGGAACAGCGGACGCATGATGATACTTTTCATGGCTTTGGAGGGATGGAGGTCAGGGTTGGCCCGGGGGCTGGCCGGTGATCTTCGACTGCATCATCAGCAAATCCTTGTAGGCCTCCTGGAACGCGGCTGCGTTCGCATCGTCGAGCGCACTCGGAGCCAACTTCTCAATGAGCTCGATGCGATTCTCGATGAGGGGCAGATCGTTCGCGGTCAGGTTCTTGGGATCCGCGAAGCCGTCCTGGTTGAGGTCTTCAATCAGATTACGGCGGTGATTGGGCGTCAGCGCAGGATCATTGATGGTTTCCGCATAGAACTCGGTTGCACGCGGATCCGCTCCCGCGAAGGTCAGGGCCAGTCGCGCGAACGGCTCCCTGGCCGCCGAATTGGTCAGGCGCGGATCATGATAAGTCTGCGCCGCCAAGGGCACGGCCTGCGCTCCCAGGGACCGCTGCAGATAGCGGATCGCACCTCGGTCCGGCTGCCCGTCCGCACCCAGGACCTGGGTTTGCGCCACGGCCGCGTAGGACGTGTCCTGGTAGAACAGAAGCACGGCATAAAGATGATCCCGATGGTTGCGATCCAGGCGACTGGAGGATTGGGGGCCCGGCTGGGACAGCAGGCGATGCGCGACTTTGAGCGCCGCGGCACGGTGCCGATCCGGAGCCAGCTCCTGAAGCGCGCGCGTCAAGTAGGCGACCTCCAGGCCGCGTCCGGTCTGGTTCAACGCCTCGGTCAGGATGACTTCAGCCTGCTCGCCCCCGATGCGTTGAGCCACGTCGAACAAACCGAAACGCAGGGAGGGTGGGAACAGAAACGCTGCCGGCAGGCGGGTGCCGATCCCTTTGCCCGAGACTGCCGAGGTGTCGAGTTCAACATCCTCGTACCGCTGCAGGAATTCCTGAATCGCGGGCAGCGCGGACGGACCCCGAATGGCCAGCTCTTCCAGCCAGTAGACAATTTCGCGCTGACCCACTGGCGTCTGTGCACTGGCGCCCGACGAGAGTTCGATGAGCCGGACAATGATCTCGGCGGAGGACAACTGTGCGGGCATCCCATTTGTCACCGGCAGCAAAGCGGGCACGGGTGCAGGCACGATCAGAGCCTCCTCCCGCATGCGACCCAGCGCCTCCTCCAATGCTGCCCGCTCAGCCTCCCATGCCTCCTCCCGGCCCGCCAGCTCCGCGGCATGGCGGGTTGCCAGATGCTTCGATATGAGCACGCCGGCCGTCAGAGCGCCGACGAACAAGGCCAGTGCTGTCAGAATCGCAGATCGCATGGCGTGCCGTGCCCGGGCAGAATGCTATTCTTTG
>JALOTU010000107.1 GCA_025457725.1 Verrucomicrobiota bacterium | reverse complement strand
CGGTCAGGCGCGTCCATTAGCGTTGTGGCGACCATGCGTTTCGATGATCGGATCCGCGCGCGCATTGCGGTCAACGGCACCATCACCAAGCTGACGCCTGTCTCCGACCGCAGGGTTGCAAGCCTTGGCTCCACCTTGAGCGTCAGGCTCGACGCACGCGACTTCATCCGCCCCGTTCCCTCAGGCTGCACACGTGGAAGAGGACCCGGGAAACCGGCATTTCCAAAGACTGTTGCAATTCTAACGCACTGGTCAAAATGAGCCTGAAGCCCGCTTCCTCCTCGAGCTCATTGATTCTGCTCCGTGATTTTTAGCCACAAGATTCCCCAATAAACACGGCAGCAACCGGCACTTCGAGCCGCGGTGAAGACCGTGCTGGCATCATCACTGCTTGGCCCGGGTCAGCGATTGATCACAGCCGCCTCGGGCGGCGGACGCCGTGAAGGCGGGATTGATTGCTGGAAACCCGGTGAGAGGTCGTGTGCCCGACTCGCACACAGTCAAAGCATCCTGCTCACGCGGACACATCCGAAACCGAAACCTATGAAGAAAATCGAAGCGATCATCAAACCATTCAAATTGGAGGAAGTGAAAGACGCCTTGGGCGAGGCCGGCATAGAGGGCATGACAGTCACCGAAGTCAAAGGCTTTGGACGGCAGAAGGGACATACCGAGATCTATCGTGGCAGCGAGTACACCGTGGACTTCCTTCCCAAGATCAAACTCGAACTGGTCCTGGCGGACGGAACGGTGGAGACCGCGGTGGCGGCCATTGTCAAGGCCGCCAAGACCGGGAAGATCGGCGACGGCAAAGTGTTCGTCAGTCCCGTGGAAGAGGCGGTCCGCATCCGCACCGAAGAAAAAGGTGACTCTGCTCTCTAACCCCGCAATCAACCCAGTAACTCGGAATAACAACATGAAGAAACTACTCATTTGTCTGATATTGATGACCGCGGCCGTTGGCCTTTCGCCTGAGGCATGTGCCCAAACGGAGGCGACGGCAGTGGTGGAGACCGTGGTGGAGCAAGCTGAGGCGGGGCCAGCTTACCCCGATTACGCGACCTTCGCCGAAACTGCCGGCTTCGCACTGTTCACTGCCAACAACATCTGGATGATGCTTTCCGCTGCCCTTGTGTTCATCATGCACCTGGGCTTCGCAACGGTCGAGTCCGGGCTCACCCGGGCGAAGAACACCACCAACATTCTTTTCAAGAACGTCATGGTGGTCTGCATCGGCATCCTCACGTATGCCATCGCTGGATTCAACCTCATGTATCCCGGGGTGGACGGGGGCATCTTCGCCTTTGCCGGCTTTGGTGTGCAGGTGGGGGCGGACGCGGCGGCACAGGTCGCCAATCTAACCAGCGAGTACAACGTGGGTTACACGTACTGGACCGATTTCCTGTTCCAGGCAATGTTCGCGGCCACCGCAGCCACCATCGTTTCGGGGGCTGTGGCCGAGCGCATCAAGCTGGGTTCGTTCCTGGTGTTCGCGACCATCTTTGTCGGGGTGGCCTATCCGATCACCGGCTACTGGAAATGGGGCAATGGCTGGCTCAACACCATGGAAACGCCCTTCTATGACTTCGCAGGTTCCACTCTGGTGCACTCGGTGGGGGGGTGGGGAGCGTTGGCGGGTGTGCTCCTGCTCGGGCCGCGATTTGGCAAATACATTGGTGGCAAGATGCGCCCGATTCCCGGCCACAGCATGCCGCTGGCGACCATCGGTGTCTTCCTGCTGTGGCTCGGCTGGTTTGGTTTCAACGGCGGATCGGTGCTCTCGGCTGATCCATCATTGACCTCGCTTGTGCTGGTGACGACTTGCATCGCGGCTGCTGCTGGAGGCGTGGCCGCGGCGATGACCTCCTGGGTGTTCCTGAAGAAGCCGGATTTGTCCATGGCGCTGAACGGCATCTTGGCGGGCCTGGTGGGCATCACCGCCGGTGCGGATCAGATGGCCGCCATGAGCTCGGCGATCATTGGCATCGTGGCGGGAGTCCTCGTGGTGTTCTCCGTGGTGTTCTTCGACAAGATCAAGGTCGACGATCCGGTGGGAGCAATCTCCGTCCACCTGGTTTGCGGCATCTGGGGGACACTGGCAGTCGGGCTGTTCGGCAATCTGGCCGGCATGGCGCAGATCATTGCACAGCTCAAGGGCATCCTCTCGATTGGCGCCTTCACGTTCATCTTCGCCTTTGTGCTGCTACTAATCATCAAGGCTCTGATGGGGCTGCGCGTCGGCGAAGAGGAGGAAAAGGAAGGATTGGATATTGGCGAACACGGCATGGAAGCCTATCCGAACTTCCAGCCTTTGCCTGAGCGCTAAACGGATTTGGTGGGGAAACGAGCAGCCGCCGGTGGTTATGGGTTGACCACCGGCGGCTTAGTCTTGCCTGAAAACCTTTGTCCATGCTGATCAAAAACAAACAGGCTGCATCCGGATGCTACCACCTCCCGGGAGTTTTTTATATTGTTGTTGGCAAGAGCCTTATGGCCATATCGGCGGGGTCAATTTGGTCGATGGCAGGGGAATTGCAAAGGCGTTGGCATCCGAACCCGGTTCAGAGGATCCCGACAGGTCAGGAGAGATGGCCTGTCATCGTGTCATAGCAACCCACCTCTGGCAACTCATCGTGGCTCTCCTTGATCACTACGCTGTGCGGGAATCGGTTTGCAAAACTAAATGAAGAAAATCGAAGCGATCATCAAACCATTCAAACTGGAGGAAGTGAAGGATGCCCTGGGCGAGCTCGGCATCGAGGGCATGACGGTAACCGAGGTGAAAGGCTTTGGCCGGCAGAAGGGCCACACCGAGATTTACCGCGGCAGTGAATACACGGTGGATTTCCTGCCCAAGATCAAAATCGAGATGGTGCTGGGGGACGACAAGGTTCAGGAAGCCATCGCGGCCATCGTGAAGTCGGCCAAGACCGGCAAAATCGGCGATGGCAAGGTTTTCGTGTCGCCCATGGAAGAGGCGGTGCGGATTCGCACCGATGAAAAGGGAACCGAAGCGCTTTAACCTGCTGCCCAATCCTAGCCATGAAGAAGCTTATCACACTCGCATTGTTTGCCATGCTCGCGGTCGCCCCCGCCGTTCTCGCGGAGAATGGCCAGCCTGCGGTCGGCACAGAAGTCGTGGAAACGGTCGCGGCGGTCGCCGAGGAACTTCCAGCCGTTGACTCTGGTGACACGGCATGGATGATCACGGCCACAGCGCTGGTCTTGTTCATGACGCTGCCCGGACTGGCGCTGTTCTATGGCGGCTTGGTGCGTGCCAAGAACGTGCTCACCATTTTGGTTCAGTGCTTTGCGCTGGCGAGCATCATCACCGTGCTGTGGGTGGTCTACGGCTACAGCGTGGCCTT
Organism: Verrucomicrobiota bacterium; assembly: GCA_025457725.1. Classification (GTDB taxonomy): domain Bacteria; phylum Verrucomicrobiota; class Verrucomicrobiia; order Limisphaerales; family DSYF01; genus JALOTU01. Next base: position 4,175 of record JALOTU010000107.1, on the reverse strand, counting down.
TAGCACCTCGGGCATGGCGGAGGGAACGAAGAATTTTCATTCCTTCTTCGGAGGGCTCGACCTGATGTTTTTGAAGGGACTCACGGCTGATTCAATCAGAGGCAGCATTCCGGAGTCGGTCTTCGTCATCTTTCAGATGACGTTTGCAATCATTACACCGGCGCTGATGGTGGGCGCCTTTGCCGAGCGCATGAAGTTCAGCGCGATGCTGATTTTCAGCCTGTTCTGGTTCACGTTCTCCTATCTGCCCATCTGCCACATGGCGTGGTCCGGCGGCGGATCCCTGTTTGGTGATTGGGGTGTGCTGGACTTCGCCGGGGGCACGGTGGTGCATATCAATGCCGGGATCGCCGGGTTGGTGGCGTGCATCATGGTGGGCCGGCGCAAGGGGTACGGGGCGGAGGCCCTCACCCCGCACAATGTGCCGTTGACCGTGATCGGCGCCTCGATGCTCTGGGTGGGCTGGTTTGGGTTCAACGCTGGCAGCCAACTCGCCGCTGACGGCGTTGCCGGGATGGCGATGCTGGTGACGCAGGTGGCCACGGGCACCGCGGCGGCGACCTGGATGTTTTTGGAATGGATTCGCAGCGGAAAACCCACCGCGGTTGGGCTGGCCACGGGAGCAGTGGCGGGTCTGGTGGCCATTACCCCGGCCTCGGGCACAGCCGGTCCACTGGGCGCATTGATTATCGGTGCAGTCTCGTCCACCATTTGCTACTTCGCGGCCACTTCCTTGAAGCGGGCGTTGAAGTATGATGACAGCCTGGATGTGTTTGGTGTGCATGGCGTGGGCGGGATCGTGGGGGCCCTGCTCACGGGAGTGTGCGTGTCGGCGGGCTTGGGGGGCAGTGGTCTGGCTGAAGGAACAACCGTCGGCGGCCAGGTGTTCATTCAATTCAAGAGCGTTGTCGTTACCATCGTATGGAGCGCCGTCGTCGCCACCATTGGACTGGCCATCGCCAAAGCCATCGTGGGATTGCGCGTGTCGGAGGAAGTCGAACACTCCGGTCTGGATCTCGCCGAGCACGGCGAGGAAGGCTATCACCAGGGACGCTAGTGCAACACCATTTCGCCCCTGCCAGTAAAGGCGGCCGGGAGCCGCAGTTGGCGGGGGCGACAGGATTTCACGGGAAGCTTCCCGGCAACGAAGATGGAATTCCGTGGGAAACTGAACTCAGGCCCGGTCGGCGTGTGTCCCCGGGTCGAAACTAGAACTAAGAAACAGAACATTGAAGCATGACAACATCCGTTAATCGCTCCAACGCGATCACCAGCATCACCAACCGTGTGGCGACTGCCTCCTCGGTCAACTTTTCCGAGGCCTCGCCCGAGACTGTTTTTGGCTGTAACACCTTCAACCTTGCCGTGATGAAGGAGGTGCTGAAGCCCGAGACTTATGATTCCCTGCTCAAGACCATTCAGGACGGCGCCAAGCTGTCGGCCACGGTTGCTGATGAAGTCGCCGAGGCCATGCGCCAGTGGGCGGTGGCAAAGGGGGCCACTCACTTCGCGCACGTGTTCTATCCGCTGACCGGGCTCACGGCGGAGAAGCACGATTCGTTCTATGATCCGGGCAGTGATGGAAAGACCAACATCTCGAAATTCAAGGGGAAGACCCTGATCCAGGGTGAGCCGGATGCCTCCTCGTTTCCCAGCGGCGGCATCAGGGCGACACACCGCGCGCGCGGCTACACGGCCTGGGATCCGACCAGCCCCGCCTATATTATTGAGAATGCCAACGGCACCACGCTTTGCATTCCCACCTCGTTTGTTTCCTGGACCGGCGAGGCGCTCGACACCAAGACGCCCCTGCTGAAATCCATGGCGGCGGTGGACAAGCAGGCGCGCCGCATCTTGAAGTTGTTTGGTCACGAGAAGATCGCCCGGGTCACTGCCACCGCCGGTCCGGAGCAGGAGTACTTCCTGATCGACAAATCCTTCTACTACTCGCGACCCGATCTGCTCGCCGCCAATCGCACCCTGTTTGGGGCGCCGCCGCCGAAGGGCCAGGAGTTCGAGGACCACTATTTCGGGGAGATACCGGATCGCGTGATGGGGTTCATGTATGAGGTGGATCGCGAGTTGTTCAAACTGGGCATACCCACCAAGACCCGCCACAACGAGGTGGCGCCGGGCCAGTTCGAAATCGCCCCGTTGTTCGAGTCGGCCAACCTGGCCGCGGACCATCAGCAGGTCATCATGGCCACCCTCAAGAAGGTGGCTCAACGGCATGGGTTGGTGGCGCTATTGCATGAGAAGCCGTTCGCGGGAGTGAACGGTTCCGGCAAACACGTGAACTGGTCTTTGGGAAACAGCACGCAGGGCAATCTGCTTGATCCCGGCGACACGCCCCACGAGAACGCCCAGTTCCTGGTGTTCTGCTGCGCGGTCATTCGTGCCGTGCACAAGTTTGCTCCGTTGCTGCGCGCGGTTGTTGCCTCGGCGGCCAATGACCATCGCCTGGGCGCCAACGAGGCGCCCCCGGCGATCATCTCGATTTACCTGGGGGACCAGTTGACCGATGTGATGGACCAGATCAAGGCGGGCGGAGCAACCACGTCCAAACAGAAGGGCACACTGGTCATCGGTGTGGACACGCTGCCGGAGTTGCCCAAGGACGCAGGCGACCGCAATCGCACCTCGCCCTTCGCCTTCACCGGAAACCGGTTTGAATTCCGTGCGGTGGGTTCCAGTCAGACGATCGCCCGATCATTGATTGCCATGAACACGATTCTGGCAGATTCGCTGGAATGGATGGCGGGCAGGCTGGAGGGGGCCAAGGATCTCAACAAGGCCATCCAGGCCCTGTTGAAGGAAGTCATCGACGAGCATGGTGCGGTGATCTTCAACGGCAACGGTTACTCCGAGGAATGGCATGCTGAGGCCAAGAAGCGCGGGTTGCCCAACCTGAAGACCACGGCGGATGCGCTTCCTGCGCTAACCACTCCCGAGGTTGTCGAGGTGTTCGAAAAGCAGGGTGTGCTCAGCAAGACGGAGCTGGAAAGCCGCAAGGAGATTCTGACCGAACAGTACGAGAAGCACGTCAACGTGGAGGCCAACCTGGTGGCCGAGCTGGCTCAGACCAAGATCTACCCGGTCGCGGCCGCGTATGCGGCGTCGCTGGCGGAAGGCGTGGCCAAGATCAAGGCGGCCGGCGGCAAGACCAGCACCATGACCCTGGAGCGGGTGGCCGAGCTCACAGCCCGTTTGGAGGCCAGCATTGCGGAACTCAAGAAGGTTCACAGCACCGCCCACGGACTGGCCGACTGGACCTTCAAGGTCTGTCCGGCCATGCTGCAGGTGCGTGCGATTGTGGATGAGCTGGAGGGCTTGGTGCCTGACGATTCCTGGCCGCTGCCGACCTACCAGGAGATGCTGTTTATCAAATAACGCCTTGGAGGATCTGCTCCGGCAGATCAAGGTGGGGGGAACCTGAAAAGGAAGGGCCGCCGCGGAGTCATCCGCGGCGGCCTTTGTTTGGTTGACCCTCAACGCGAACACGCCGGAGTCCGCGCAGGCGTGAGCGGGCATGAAATCTCCGGTTGGCTCGTCTTCCGAAATGGGTGAAACTGTCGCCGCCATGAGTGGAGGACGATTAATTCCCGTGTCGCCGCGTCACGCGGTGATGCTGGCCGAGGAGTATTGCCATCTGATCGACCGAATCCCGGACCACGACTACGTGGTGCGCACCCTGGTGCATCGGGAGAACAGCGGGCTTCCCCTGATGAGCGCCGATCTGGTCATTGCCGGCAAGGAGGCGCGGAACCGGCATCCGTTGGCGGACACCTATCCGCTCCACTTTCGAAAAACGTACTACCCCGGGCGCCTGCACGGCAATCCCGAAGTGGAGTTCAACAACCAACAGCGCGCCTCCGAGCTGATTGGAGTGCCGCCGCCCATCGGTCATTGGCCCAAAGGGTTCCGAGCCTGCTTCTATCCGGGCAAGGCCTATAGCCGTCTGTCGCCCTTTGGAATCGAGCCGTTCGAGGCGAACATTGCCGTGGCCCGCGAACTCGACCTGGCCCGTGCCGTTGGCCTGTGGAAGCTGCTGGAGGAGGCCTTTGCCAAGGTGCAGACCCTGCATGCGGGAGGCCTCGCACACGGGGATCTTGAATTGCACAATTTCATCGTGTGTCCCGCCCCGTTGGAGGTGCTGATCATTGATTTTGAAAATG
>JALOTU010000106.1 GCA_025457725.1 Verrucomicrobiota bacterium | reverse complement strand
GGCGGGGTAAGAGCCCACCGCCCCGAGAGTAATCGAGGGGGCACGGAAAACCCCATCGGGTGCAAGGCCAAATAGGGGACCGAGGAGCGGCCCGCTCCGGGTTCCGCACTGCGGGACAGGTTCCGGGTATCGGCCGCCCAGACAAATGATTCTCTCCGCTTCGTGAGAAGCGCAGACAGAATTCGGCTTACAACCCTCCCAAGACCCCTTTTGCCTGCAGCGGGAGGCTGATGGTTACGCGTTGTAGGTGCTGCTGGCGGTGGTGCCCCCTTTGCCGGTCCAGTTGGTGTGGAAAAACTCCCCGCGCGGACGATCGATTCGCTCGTAGGTGTGGGCTCCAAAGTAATCGCGCTGCGCCTGAAGCAGGTTGGCCGGCAGCACCGCTGAACGATACTGATCGTAGAATGCCAGCGCGGTGCTGAAGGCGGGCGCGGGAATGCCTTTCTTGGCCGTCGTCGCCACCACATTCCGCCAGCCCTTCTGACAGCGCTTGATTTCGCCGCGGAAATAGTCGTCGAGCATCAGGTTTTCGAGTTTCGGCTTGTGATCGAAGGCTTCCTTGATCTTGCCGAGGAACCGGCTGCGAATGATGCAGCCTCCCCGCCACATGAGGGCGATACCGCCGTAGTTCAGGTTCCAGCCGTACTCCTTGGCGGCGGCACGCATGAGCATGTAGCCCTGGGTATAGCTCACGATCTTGGACGCGTAGAGCGCATCTCGAACATCGTTGATGAAGGCCTGCCGCTTGTCCGGTTTGGCCGCGATGCCGGTGAGGGCGGGGCGGGGTCCCTTGAGTTTCCTGGCCGCCCGGACGCGTTCGTCCTTCAAGGCCGAGACGCAACGGCTGTAAACCGCCTCCGCTATGAGGGTGATCGGGATGCCGAGATCCTGGGAGTTCACCACCGTCCATTTGCCCGTGCCCTTCTGCCCGGCGGTATCGAGGATCTTGTCCACCAGCGGCGTTCCGTCCTCGTCCTTGAACCCCAGAATGTCCCGGGTGATTTCAATCAGATAGCTGTCCAGTTCACCGGTGTTCCAATCCTTGAACACCGCATGCGCCTCGTCGGCGCTCATTCCCAGGCCGTTCTTCAAGATGTTGTAGGCCTCGCAAATGAGCTGCATGTCGCCGTACTCAATACCGTTGTGGACCATCTTGACGTAATGGCCGGCCCCCTGTTCGCCCACCCAATCGCAGCAGGGTGTTCCGCCCTCCACCTTGGCGGACACGGACTGAAAGATCTCCTTCACATGGGGCCACGCGGCCGGGGAACCGCCCGGCATGATCGAGGGGCCGCGTCGGGCGCCCTCCTCGCCTCCCGACACGCCGGTGCCCACATACAGGAGGCCTTTGGATTCGACCAGGCGTGTGCGGCGGTTGGTGTCTTCGAACAGGGAATTGCCCCCGTCAATGATGATGTCGCCGGGCTCCAGGTGGGGGATGATCTGCTCGATGAAATCGTCCACCGGTTTGCCGGCCTTCACCAGCATCATGACGCGACGCGGGCGTTTCAATTTGGCGACCATGTCCTCGATGGAGTGGGCTCCGAGGACGTTGGTTCCTTTGGCCTCGTGGGCCAGGAACTCGTCCACCTTTTCGACGGTGCGGTTGTAGGCCACGACGGTGTAGCCGTGGTCATTCATGTTCAGGATCAGGTTTTGGCCCATGACGGCCAGGCCAATGAGGGCGATATCTCCGGTGGGTTCCATTTGAGTGAGTTCAGGTGATGAGTGTTCGTGTCGTTCGGTTCAGGATTCAGGAATTCAGACGGGTTCGCCGAGCTGGAGGCGGGTGTCCGATTCGAGCATGGTCTTGAGGGCGGGCCAGTTCGTTTCGTTCATCCCGCTGAAGGCATTCAGATACACCGCCACCACTTCGCCGGGGTATTTCGCGAGCACCTGATCAATGGACTCCCGGAGTCTGGTTTCATCGACGGACTCGGGCAGATCATCAACCACTCCATCTTCATGCTCAATACCCAGCGCGGTCAGGAAGTCCACCAGCAGGCTCTTTTTTTCCTTGAGCAGCCAGGTGCGCAACAGGGTGCTGGCGGCCATTTCCAGGCGGGGTTTGGACAGGGTTTCCATCATTCCCGTGTGGCGCTGGGGCCGGGGCTGGCGCTGGAGGAAAACCGGGCGGACGTGTCGCGCCTCCGCCACCGCCCCCAGGGTGGCCTTGTAGACCGGTTTTTCCTTCTCGTACGCCCAGCCAAGAATCTCGGCACCCAGGGTGGGTGACATGAAGCCAATGATTTCGTGTGAGGTTAGCATGGTTCCAAATCGAGCGCTTCGGGATCGGTTACCCGATGGTCGCGACGGAAATCTTGTGCTTGTTTGCCAGTCGCTCGCAAGTTTCTTGTTCCAACAATAGACTGCGGCCGGCCTCGAATGCCAGGACGGCAATGCCGGAACGGGCACAGGTTTCCACGGTCTGGGCGCCGATGCAGGGAATGTCGAAACGCATGTCATGGTCTGCCTTGGCCACCTTGACGGCCACCGCGCCGCCCTCCTTTCCAGCCAACTCGCCTCCTCTTGCCAGACATCGGTCAGTGCCTTCGAACGCCTCCACGGCCAGGACCGCACCATTCTTGACCACCACGATCTGGCCGATGTCCAACCGCGACACCTCGGTGGCGATGCGGTGAGCGAACGCCACGGCCTCCTGCTGCGCAGCGGTGAGGCGGGGGCCGATCCGAAAACCCTGGCCCGGCATCGCCTGCCCCAGCCAGGGAGAGGCTTCGATCAGGGTAATTCCGTCCGAGGCCATTTCATCGGCAATCCCGCCGAACAGCGTGTGCGCGTTCTTTTCCTTGAGTCGCAACAACAAACCCATGGCGCGCAGGTCGGGGCGAAGGTCAAACAGGTTCTTTGGCGCGATTTGTCCGACCATCACGCATTGGGTGATCGCGCGGGACGTGAACGCTTTGATCATGCGGGAGAGCTGTCCCACCCGGATCCATTCAATCTCGTCCACGAGCGAGGCGAGGGACGGGTCGGTTTCACCCTCGAAAGCGACCGCAACCAGCCGCTTGACGCCGGCCTTCCTGGCTTCCCGGGCGAACAGCAGGGGAAGATTCCGGTTGCCGGCAATCATGCCCAGCACCTCGGGATGGATGGGGCGGGGCGGGTTGCTCATGAGCGGGCACCGTGTCGAGGCGGGCTCTGGTTGTCTCCCCTGCGCTGCTTCCGGACGGTGGAGACTGGCGGTGGCTTCATCAGGCAATCTGTCAAAAGCGTGGTCACTACCGGCACATTAAAGGACAAGCGCAAACAAATGTAAATCCCGCCCCTTCACAAGCTGTTGCAAGGCTTCACCTTGGTTTTGAAGTTGCTCACGGGAGCCCGGAACTTGCGGGATTCGTTAACCGCAGCAATCCATTGGCGCGTCGACTCGGCAACGCAGGAAAGTTTCAATCGTGGCCCAGACCGGAGAAATCAGTGAAGGCGTTTTGATCCCTGTGCAGAGGGAGGAGAAATCGTCCGTCCAACGCATCCCCGTTGTGAAGGCGGTGCTGGGCGTGATCGTGCTCGCCGTCTTCTCAACGCTCGCCGGAGGGTTATGGGTGATCCAGGTAGTCCTGGCGGAGAATCCTGTCCCGGGGGCCAACACGCCGGGGGAATTCCTTCTCGGATCGGCGAATCAGCGATTGACCACAGGGCTGGCGGCTCCCGTTTTGATCACGACAATCGTCTGGTGCTTCCTGGCGTTATCAGGGGTGCGGGTCGTCCGGCTTTGGGGCGCCCGGGTGTTGGGATCCGCGCAACAGATCCAGACGGATTTGTCGAATCAGCTTGAAGAGGTGGAGGCCCGACTGGGGCTGGCCAACGCCGGGGTTGAGTTCTGGAAAGGGCAGTCCCGCAAAGCCGAGGAGAGGGCCAGGCTGGCCGAGGCTTCCCGGCTGGAGTTGGTGGGGCGCATGGATCAGCTTGCCATCCGGGAGAAGCAGCTGGCCCGGGAGCAGGAGGAACTGTCGCGCGCCAAGGATCGCCTCGAAAAGCACGTGGAGGCGCGAACCGTTCAGCTCCATCGATTGCAGCAGCGCTACATGTCCATTCTGAACAGCGCGGGTGAGGGCATTTGCAGCTTCGACCTGGAAGGCCGCATCTCATTCGTCAATCCCGCGGTGTCCGCCATGATGGGTTGGTCCGGGGAGGAGTTGTTGGGAATGTCTGAGCGCGATGTCTTTGCCGACCACGGAGCGCGGACCACGCAAGTTGACCCGCAGGCTGAGCCCGAGCCGTCCTCCCATCCCGCGCCAGTCATGTTTCGACGCAAGGACATGACCCGGTTTCCGGTGGAGTTTGTCCGCACGCCGGTGGAGGAGAACGGGCGGCAGGTGGGTACCGTGCTGATCTTCAAGGATGTCACCGAACGCACGGAGGCGGACATGCGCTTTTCCGCGAAGGTGTCCGAACTGGCCCGGTCCAACAGCGAATTGGAGCAGTTCGCCTTCGTGGCCTCGCATGACCTGCAGGAGCCGCTGCGGAAGATCCAGGCTTTCGGCGACCGTTTGAAGACGCGCCTGGGCACTGCCATTGCGCCGGAAGCGACCGATTATCTCAGCCGAATGCAGAGCGCCGCCGCGCGCATGCAGGGGCTCATCGACGGTTTGCTGATGTATTCGCGGGTGCTGACACGCGCGCAACCGTTTTCCAAGGTGGAACTCAACACCGTGGTTCGCGAAGTGATCGAGGATCTGGAGGTGAGGATCGAGAAATCCCGGGCCTCTGTGGAGGTGGGCGACCTGCCGGCCATTGAGGCGGACGCGCTCCAAATCCGGCAACTGATTCAGAATCTGGTTGGCAACGCACTCAAGTTCCAGGTGCCGGGCAACCCTCCGAAGGTGAGCATCACCGCCCGCATTGTGCCGGTTGACCAGGTGTTGGAGAAGCCCAAGGGCGAAACCGAATTCAGGTCCCGCAGTGAGATGTGCGAAGTGACCGTGCAGGACAACGGCATTGGATTCGACGAGTCCTATCTGGGCCGGCTCTTTGTGGTCTTCCAGCGCCTCCATTCACGGAGCGAGTATGAGGGCACCGGGATCGGGCTGGCGGTGTGCCGCAAGATTGTGACGCGTCACGGCGGCACGATCACAGCCCGGAGCACGCCCGGGCAAGGTGCCCGATTTATTGTTGTGCTGCCGTTGCGGCAGAATCCCGGGAAAGGGGAGACGGCATGAGCAAGTCCAGAAGGTCACCGGTCATCATGATGGCCGACGACGACGCGGACGACCGCCTGTTGGTGCAGGAAGCGCTCGCTGAGGCGGGGGTCTCGCATGATCTGCGGTTTGCGGAGGATGGCAGGGCACTGCTGGAGTACTTGAAGCATCCGAGCACCCTTGCCGGGGATGAGGACGCTCCGCGGCCGGAGCTGATTCTGTTGGATTTGAACATGCCGTTGAAGGATGGGCGGGAGGTGCTGCGCGACATCCGTTCGGACAGCTCGCTTCGTCGCATACCCGTGGTGGTCTTCACGACCTCCAAGGCGGATACGGATATTCGACAGATGTATGATCTCGGGGCCAATTCCTTTATCACCAAGCCGGCGGCTTTTGATGATTTGGTCCGTCTGATGAGGAAGGTTGCCGAGTATTGGTTTGAAACCGTCCATGTGCCCGATCCAGGGTCCCCACCGACATGATCCGAGCCGAGACCATACGAGTTTTGCTGGTGGAGGATGACGAGGATGACTACATCCTCACGCGGGGCCATTTTGAGGAACTGCCGAGCGGCCGCTACGTGTTGGACTGGGCACGAACCTACCGTGAAGCTCTTGAACTCCTCCAGCAGAACCGCCATGACGTCTGTCTCGTTGATTACCGGCTCGGTCCAGACGACGGCATCGAACTCCTGAAGGCCGCCAAAGCCGCCGGATGCCAGGTGCCCGTCATCCTGCTGACGGGGACAGGCGAGCTGAGCATTGACCTGGCGGCCATGGAGGCGGGTGCCGACGACTACCTGGTCAAACGGGATCTTGAAGCGGCGGCGCTCGAGCGCAGCATTCGCTACTCCATTCAACGCAAGCGCATCGCAGCGGCCGTGGCCTTCGAGCAGGCACGGCTGTCCGCCTTTGGAGCGGAGATCGGTCTCGCGGTGACACGTCGGGACTCCCTCGACACCATTCTGGAACGGTGTGCCAATGCCATGGTCCGGTACCTGAGCCAGGAGCTGGTTCAGATTTGGACGACGCACGGGGACAGCCAATTGCACTTGAGAGCGGCTGCCGGCGAACCTGCCTGGTGCTCGGGCATGGGCGAAGGCCAGCCGCCCCTGCACCTGGACCAGAAGGCCTTGGGCGCGGCACAGCCCTTGTTGATCACCGATGTGCTGCGCGAGCCGCGCGTCCATGACCGGGTGCTCGCCATGAAGCTCAAGATCGCGGGGTTTCTTGCCTATCCGCTGCTGATTGAAGGGCGACTGGTTGGCGTCGTGATTCTTGCCTCAGCATCCCCGTTGTCCGAACAGATCCTGCAGGACCTCGGGTCCGTCGCCAATGGTCTGGCGCTTTGCATTGACCGCAAGAACTCCGAGGAAGCCCTGAGTGACAATGAGGTGCGTTACCAAAAGGTCCTGGAGAACATCAAGGACATCATCTTCCAGGTGGACGAGTTTGGCCATTGGACGTTTCTGAATTCCTCGTGGACCAGCATGACCGGCTTCCACGTGCGCCAGACTCTGGGCACCTACCTGTTGGAGTACATCCATGAGGAAGAACGGGAACGCTGTCGCCATGTGTTCGTCTCCCTGATGAACCGGAAGCTCGACTTCTGCCGGTTTGAGGCCCGATTCCTGACGGCCTCCGGCAAGTCCCGTTGGGTGGAGGTGTTCATGCAGCCCTCCCTGGCCGCTGATGGTTCGGTTACGGGCGCCTCCGGCAATCTGACAGACGTGACCTTCCGGCGTCAGGCCGAGTTCCAAATTCAGCGCCTGGCCGCGTTTCCGAAAGTGAACCCCAACCCGGTTTTGGAATTTGGTTCCGATGCCGGGTTGACCTACGCCAACGAGGCCGCCAACCGGCTCGTGAGCGAGCTTGGAAAAACTGAAATCTACGAGATTCTTCCCCCCGGCACGGAGGCAATCGTGCGGAACTGCCTGGAGACCGGCCAGAGTCATTTGCAGCAGGAGGTGAAAATCCA
>JALOTU010000502.1 GCA_025457725.1 Verrucomicrobiota bacterium | reverse complement strand
CGGGCGGTGTCCAGAATCGTTCCCGACCCGATCACGCGCGCCGGGGGCAGTCCGGAGATTCTGCCCACCATCATGGTCATGATGTCGACCGGGTTGGTGTAAGCGAGTGGCTCTACCACTGAGCCAAAGCCCTGCCAGAACAATGCTAATCTGCGGGAATCTTCACCAGAGGCAATAGCGGAGGTCTATACATCCTCTGTTTGGAATTCCGCAGCAATCCGTTCCAACAGCCCGACCATGGTCGAAGCCGGCACAGCCCCGATGGATTTCTTGATCAAACCCTGGTGAATCGTGAACAGCTTGGCGGGCTTCACCACGGAGGGTTTCGGCAAACCCCACACCGCCAACTCGGGTGGTGGGATCGGCCATTCGTCGGTCGTGAGGTTCTGAGGTATTTGGGATGTAATCGCAATCACGATCACATCGGGACGGACACGGTTTGCCGCACTGGAGGAGACGACCACTGCCGGTCTCTGCTTGACCGCAGTCAAGTCGGTGAACGGAAAGGGAACCAGTACGACGTCGCCGCGATTAAAGGGAATCGTAGATGGCATCGTCCGCGTTGTCCCAGAATTCGAAAGATTTCTCCGACGCGCGCAACCAGCCGACGTCCTCGGGCTTGATCTTCAGATGAGAAGGTAGTTCCTCCAGAAGCCGGACTTGTGACTGGACGTCCAGCCGCTCGATTGCTTCCGTAATTTCCGCTACCGTGCTCACAGCATCAATCTAGCGCGGGGCCTGGTCTTGGTCCATCTCGGAAATGAGAGGCTTCCAGATCTGCCTTGCCTGGCTGAACGGGACCCAAAATCGGTTTCCTTCGGACCTCCTCCGAACAGACGAAACCTTTTGAGCGGTAAGTGAGGGCAAGTGGGACCAGGCAAATCTCCGCGAAACACCGATTTGGGAGCCGGTTGGCCACGTGGGACCACGTGGGGGCAATATGGGTCCCTGGGCCGAATCTTTGTGGCGAAGAGGAGCACGGCGTCGGGGGCATGCTCCAGCACGCGCGGGATGACTTCGCCGAAGACCTTTGCGTTGTGCGCGAGCAGATGCAACCGGGTCTCGCCTGGTTTCTGATTGGCGCCGCAGGCCAGCAGCACCAGCTCGCTGGCCACACCGCGCATGGCCAGGCTGAACGCCGCGGTGCTGCCCACAAACCCGCAGCCAATCACGCCCACCTTCATGACAGGTCAGAGCTCACAGGTCTCGCCGTATTGCGGCAGCTCGCAGTCCAATCCGTGCGCGTCCTTGCGGGGGCGATTGTCGGCCAGCGGCTCAAACCAGCGCAGCAAATCCGTGCGGCCCGCGTGCGCGCTGAACCCGCCGAGCGAATGGATCTTCGCCTTCACCGCAATCTGTTCCCCAAAGATCTTCACCTGCTGCTCGCCCTCGAGCAGCCGTCGGCCCAGGGAATCGTAGGCCTGGAACCCCACGATGATCACCACCGTCTCCGGCCGCCAGAGGTTCTGCTTGAGATGATGGAGGATGCGGCCAGCGTTGCACATGCCGGCGCCCGCCAAGACCATGCACGGTCCCTCGCAATCGTTGATCTTCATGGAATCCTGCGCGGTGGGCGTGGGCTGGAGGGTCCTTAAATCCTCGGCCAGCGGACGTTCGCGCCGCAGCGCGTGGAATTCCTCGTCAAACAGCTCGAGGTGATGGGTGTATATCCGCGTGGCCTCGATGGCCATGGGGCTGTCGAGATACACCGGGAAAGGCGGCACGATCCTCTTCCGGAACATGATGGCCAGCAGGTAGATCAACAACTGCGCGCGCCCGACCGCGAACGTCGGGATCAGGATCTTGCCCTTCTGCTCGACCGCCGCCTTCACCAGCTCTTCAAACTCCTCAACGGTGGCATCGATCGGACGATGGTCCCGGTCGCCATAGGTGGATTCCAGGATCACGGCGTGGGCCCGATGGAACCCCTCAGGGTCCTTGAGGATGGGGGCGTTCCACGGACCAATGTCGCCCGAGAACACCAACCGTTTCTCCTCCCCCCCGTCCTGGATGAACAGCTGGATGCTGGCGCTGCCGAGAATGTGGCCCGCCTCGACAAACTTCGCCTTCATCCCGGGCGCCACGGGGACGGGCTGATTGTAGGGCACCTCGCGCAGCAGGCCGACCAGCCCCTCGACGTCCTCGGCGCCGTAGAGTGGCGACACCGGCTTCAGTCCGGCGCGCTCGCGTTTCCGGTTGGTTCTGGCAATGTCATGCGACTGCACCTTGGCCGAATCGCGGAGGATCAGGCCGGTGATCTCCGCCGTGGCCGGGGTGCAGAAGATGGGGCCGGCGTAGCCGTTCTTGGAGAGCAGCGGAAGCCTGCCGGTGTGGTCCAAATGCGCGTGGGTGACCAGGACGGCGTCCAGCTTCTGCGGGCTCAGGCCGCGCGGCACCCGGTTGCGCTCCTCCGCCATTTTGACGCCTTGAAACATGCCGAAGTCCAGCAGCACGCTCGCCTGTTCGGTCTGGATATGATACGCCGAGCCGGTGACATCCCCGGCGGCCCCATGGAAAGTGATTCGTATCGCCATTCGTGTTGGAAGTGTGTTCGCCACAGGTAAGACGGCGACGGCAGATGTGTCGATGGAATTGTTTGCCCCCGTCCCGGTTCAATCCGCTCTCGCCACGCTTCGTTCCATGCTCTAGCGTGGGGTGACATGATTGATTTGCCGAGACCGGATGTCATTTTGACCCACGAAAGCGACCTGGACGGGCTGGTGGCGGGAGTTCTTCTGCAACGACTGGCCCGGTCGCTCCATGACGCCGAGGTGCCGCTCGAGGCGTGGAACTATAACGGGTGGCGACAACGTGCCATGAACGAAAAGCGGGCGTGGGTGGCGGACCTGAGCTTTGAGCCGCGGCTGGACCGGAGCGGATGGGTGATCCTGGACCACCACACCACAGTCACACAACCACAACAGGCCGCGTTGATTCATGACCTGGACAAGTCCGCCAGCCTGCTGTGCTATGAGCTGTGCCGGGAGGCGGGACTGGGATCGCCGGATTTGGACCGCCTGGTTCACCTCAGCAACGTAGCCGACCTGTTTCTCGAGGAGGATCCCGACTTCGAGCTGGCCAGTGATTACGCCAACCTCGTCAAGACCTACCAGTTCTGGAACCTGCACAATCTGGTGGAGGGACAGATCGAACGTCTGCTGGATCATCCGCTCCTGGAGGTCATGGCGGTCAAACGGCGCATCGAGGATCCCATCGGTCTGGAATGGAGCCTGAAGAACCTGCACGCCATCACCCCGGACGTGGGCCTGGTTGAAACCACCATCGGCAACACCAACCTCGTGGTGC
>JALOTU010000105.1 GCA_025457725.1 Verrucomicrobiota bacterium | reverse complement strand
TGAAAACCTCGGGCGAAACCTGAACCGGCTCCACCGATGCCCGGGCATTCAGGCGGGCGATCTCGGAGGTTGGCCGAAACGCGCTGAGCAACGCCTCCAGGCGAGCGATTTCGCGAAACGCCTCCTCGCCCGCCGCGCGCAGCGAGGAGCCCTTGTCCCCCTGCAACACCAGCTCGAAGCGGGTGTTCATGGCGTTCAGGGCCAGCGTCACGGTTTCCATTCGGTCATTTCTCCTGTTTCAGACAGCCCCCCATCACCTGCCGTTCATTCCCGGAATCCCAAGCGCGCCGCGCCGCGCGTCATCAGAACCCGGCCCGGCCCGTGCAAAACTTTGTTGCATATACGACAAAGTTTTGCACGGAATTTCCGCACCGTGCGGAAGCTGAATTGCACGTTGACCGGCTTCGGGGGCATTGCTAGGTTTTCAACCCCTGTTTTTGGGGCTTTTATGCGACATACCATCTCCATCTTGGTGGAAAACAAATTTGGCGTGCTGACCCGCGTGGCCGGTTTGTTCAGCGGCCGCGGCTACAACATCGACACTCTCAACGTTGGACCCACCCAGGACCCGACTGCCTCACGCATGACCATTGTCACGCGGGGCGACGACGCCACCGTCGAGCAGATCCTCAAGCAGCTCAACAAGCTGCCGGAAGCACTGGAGGTCACGGACTTCCATGAGGGGGAGTTTGTGGATCGGGAGCTGGTGCTGGTGAAGGTGGGGGTGAACTCAAAGACCCGCGCCGACGTCATGCAGATCACCGACATTTTCCGCGCCAAGATCGTGGATGTGCAGCCCAAGAGCCTCACGGTGGAGGTCACCGGCACCGAGGAGAAGGTGGGCAAGTTCCTCGAATTGATGAAACCTTACGGCATTCGCGAGCTGACGCGGACCGGCAAGGTGGCATTGTCCCGCAGTTGATTCAGGAGCGGGCCCCCGCGGGATCGCCCTCAGGAACGGATCGTCATTTTTCACCAACCAACAAAACAGAACAACATCATGCCTGCAAAAGTCTACACCGATAAGGACGCCGATCTGGACGTTCTGAAGAAGAAAACCCTGGCTGTGCTGGGCTTCGGCTCCCAAGGCCATGCCCACGCCTTGAACCTCAAGGACAGCGGACTCAAGGTCATCATCGGCCTTTACGAAGGCAGCAAGTCCATTCAGGTTGCCCGCACCAAAGGGTTCAAGGTGGTGAGCACTGCTGAAGCGGTGAAACGGGCGGACGTGATCTTCGTGGCGCTGCCCGACACCAAGCAGGCGGAGATCTACAAGCGGGACATCGCGCCCAATCTTAAGCCCGGCAAGACGCTGCTGTTCTCGCACGGCTTCGCCATCCATTTCAAGACCGTCAAGCCGCCGAAGGATGTGAATGTGATCCTCGTGGCTCCCAAGGGCCCCGGGCACATTGTGCGCCGCCAGTATGTGGAAGGCAAAGGGGTTCCCTCCTTGATTGCCGTCTATCAGAACGCTGACAAGCAGGCCAAGAAGATCGCCCTCGCCTGGGCGAAGGGCATTGGCGGTACACGCGCCGGGGTCATCGAGACCACCTTCAAGGAGGAGACGGAGACCGATCTGTTCGGCGAACAGGCGGTGCTTTGCGGCGGGGCCAGCGCCCTGGTGCAGGCCGGCTATGAAACGCTTGTGGAGGCGGGGTACCAACCCGAGATGGCCTACTTCGAGTGTCTTCATGAGCTGAAGCTGATTGTCGACCTGATGAACGAGGCCGGCATCAGCGGCATGCGATTCTCCGTTTCCGAAACTGCCAAGTGGGGCGACGTCTCGGTGGGGCCCAAGGTGGTGGACGCCGGCGTGAAAAAGCGCATGAAAGCCGCGCTGAAGGACATTCAGACCGGCAAGTTTGCCAAAGGCTGGGTGCGCGAATACAAGGGCGGATACAAGCGCTACAACGCCTTGCTAAAGCAGGGCGAGCAACACGGCATTGAGAAAGTGGGCGCCCGGCTCCGCTCCCTGATGCCCTGGATGCAGAAGCATTCCACCAAGGGCGCCCAGGCTGCTTACTGATATCCGCGTCTCTGATTCGATCCCGCCGCCGACAGCAATGTCGGCGGCTTTTCTTTATATTCACCCGTCCCCGAGGCCGCCGCTCCTGAAATTGAACGGGTGGCGGTGTTGGGGTCCACGCTCGACTGCGGTCGCGCCGGCGTCAGGCCGGCACCTGCACTCCCTTGAGCTTCCCCAGCAGGTGATCCAACACCTGCTTGCGATGCTTCAACATTTCCTTGAAGTCGCGGGAATCCGTGTGGAGGACCTCCATGTCCAGATCCCTGATGCCGCGCTCCAAGGTTTCCCTGAGGAGTTTCTGCTCTTCCGCGGTTAGTTCAAGATGCGTCATAAGACGGCTCCTTTCTTGATCTCAAGCCTGGCTTGGTTGTGCCGGAACCACCCGAATGCACACACGGCCGTTCACCGCCGGATGGCCCGGCACTCCAAACCTAGCATGCTTTCCGCCGCGCACAACCGGGCGCCGATTCCCGGTTCAGCCCACCACCCACCAGGCGGTTTTAAGATGAGCCGGGGCCAGCCGGGTGATGGGGAAATCCGG
The DNA here is from genome assembly GCA_025457725.1 of Verrucomicrobiota bacterium. Classification (GTDB taxonomy): domain Bacteria; phylum Verrucomicrobiota; class Verrucomicrobiia; order Limisphaerales; family DSYF01; genus JALOTU01. The sequence continues at coordinate 4,578 of JALOTU010000105.1, read as the reverse complement.
GGGCTGCGGCTGGTAATGTTCCCGGATTACCCGGCGACCCGCCGCATCAACGGCCTCGCGCACACCCCCAAGAAACGCGCTGCAATCCCACTGGGCGGCGTTGCTGGAGGTCAGCAACACCCCTTCCGTCCGCAGCAGGGAAACCGCTGCGCGGACCAGCTCTCCATAGTCCTTTTCCGCCCGAAAGACTCCGCTTTGCTTCGATTGCGAGAAGGTGGGGGGATCCAGGATGACCGTGTCGAACAGGCGCCCCTTCTTGTGCAGCCGCTTCATCCAATCGAACGCCTCCCCGTAAATGAAGTCGTGGGCCTCCGACGCCAGCCCGTTGAGATCGAAGTTTCGCCGGCCCCAGTCGAGATACTTGCGCGAGAGGTCAAGGCTGGTGACCCGGGCCCCCCCCTTGGCGGCGCAGACGGAGAAGGCACAGGTGTAAGAGAAGGCATTCAAGATTTCCAATGACTGCGGTTCGCGGTTCGATATCAAGGCGGGGAACCCGGCCGCCACATGCCCGCTCAGCAGGCGCTTGCGATTGTCGCGCTGGTCCAGGAACAGGCCGACCGAATAACCCTCGGTGAAGCTCAACTCGTAGTGAAGTCCGTTTTCTAGAATGGTGAACCGGTCCGGGGCGGGCTCGCCCTGCACAAGCCCGGGACAGGCGTCCCCGGGCGCGGTCCGCCGGACCTGTCGCGACAGTTGTTTGTGATATGCTCCGCGCAAATCAAGCTGGCGGAGCAGTCGTTCAAGTTCCGCGGCGTGCTGCGGCTCCAGCCCGGCCTCGGACTGGGAGAGCAGATAATCCCCAAGCCGGTCCACCTGCCATCCCGGCCAGCCGTCAGCGGCCCCGTGAATCAGGCGGTAGGCATTGGTCTCGGCAGGATCGATGCATGCCGCGCGCAGTGCCCACCTGCCCTCAACCTCAAAATCAGCCGGCGCAGAGAACGTGTGCCTGCGGTGCTCCGCCGGATGCATCACGGTGATGGATTCGGCATGCAGACACACACGTGCGAAGGGAGATCCGCCGTACAACGTGTCTCCCAACACCGGAATGCCGCTCTCCGCGGCATGCACCCGGATTTGGTGGGTGCGACCGGTAAGCGGCTCGGCACAGATCTGGGTGCGCTCCTTCGACCGTGAAACCACGGTGAACCGGGTTTCGGCTGACTCCCCCTCCCGGCCTTTTGGAACGCTGGCGTACCGCGACCCGGCGCGCGCGAGCTTGGTGCTGAGGGTCCATGACTCACGACTGACGGGGCGATCGGTTAGCAGCAGGTAGCGCTTTCGAATGGAATGGTCCGTGAACTGGTGCGTCAGGGAACGATTGGCAACCGGAGTCTTGCCGAACACCAGCACGCCCGAGGTTTCCTTGTCCAGACGGTGGAGGATGGCGAGGGGGGCCCAACGGGGTTCGCGGTGGCGGAACCAGTCATAGATGCCTTCACCCGCGTGCGGCGAGGGCGCGTGCGTGTTCCACCCGGGCGGCTTGTTCACCACCAGCAGGTGCTCGTCCTCGAAGATCACGCACGGGACCATGCCCAAGGAAAGCACGGCAGGGCGCGATTAGGAACCCAGGAAATCGGAGCACAATCCGCCGGGCTTGGACGAGGGCCGCTCACCAGAACTGCCACGCGCCCCTCCACACCACCCAGATGCCCAGCAGGAAGTTGGTGATGGCGTGAGCAGTCATCGCATCGCCGAGGCGCTTTTTGCGGATGGTCAGCCCCAGGTAGGCCATGCCGCAGATTACTCCGGCCAGCCATTGGAAGTGCATCAATCCGAACAGGAGCGAGCAGGCCACGAAGGAGGCACCGGCGAAATAGCCGATCGGAACCTTCTCCCAATCGTTGGCAATCATCATCCGGTACACGTAGGAGCGATAGAAGACCTCCTCGATGGGGGGCACGATGAAGGTGGAGCCCAGGATGCGCACGGCAATGAAGAACCAGGCCATGAGCGCGCCCTGGCCGTAGAGATTGTTGGGATTCCATTCCTCGCCCTCGATGGGGGTGAAGACGAGATGGTTCTGGGGGTAATAAGGATCGAGCCCCACCCAGATCACGCACACCCCCACGCCGACCACGACTGCCTCCCAACTGAACGCCCATCGCATCTCCTTCACCAGGGGGCGCATCTCCCAGATCATCCACAGCCCGAGGATGGTCTTGGCGAAATACAGCCAGAAGCTTTTGGGGGTTCCGGATTCACCCTGAAGCGCGGTGAGCCCGAGGAACAGGAAGAAGGGCAGCACACGTGCTCGCGTGGGCGATTTTGAAAGTAGATCCCGCAGCAGATTCATGTCTGAGGGCGCGGTTTATACCAGCCCCGACATCGCAAGTCACGGCAAACTGACCGCCACTTCGTCCTCGTCCCGGGTCAGCCACACGGTATCCTGGCTGATGCCCTTGACGGTGTAGCCCTCAACGCGGTCACCCACAAACAGCACCCGGTTGTTGATCATTGCCGAGGGGCGCACGGGGTTGAACACGATGGTCTTCAACCGGAACTCCGGCCGCTTCACCGCGGGCACCGCCGGAAGGGACGCGTCAGCCTCAACCTCACCCGCCGCGGCATTGGAGAGCGCGGCAGGGACGGGCACTTCGGGTGCCGGGGGGACTGCGGGTTCCAGGACGGGGATTGGTTCCGGTTCCGGCGTGGGTGCGATGTAGGCGGAGAGTTCGGCGTCGGCCGTGCGGGCCTCCACCTGTGTCTGATGGCCGCGATCCTTGAAAACGATCCAGAGCGCGATGTTGCAGGTCACCACCAGCAGCACGACGATCCAGATGATTCGCTTGGCTCCGGCTCCAGCCTGCTGAGAGGGGTGTGGACCCGTTTCCAGGGGATGCAGCTCCAAGGCATCCAGTCGGGGTGGTTCCTGCGACTGGGTGGTTTGCTGGGTGCGTTTCAGTGCGTCGTTAATCAGGCTCATGATCCAACATCCCCTTCCAATTCACGGATGGCCACGCCGATGGTGCGATAATCAATTTTCTCGCGCCGGTTTACAAAACCTGCCAGCAGGGCCTTGTCGCAAAGGGCATTGACCAGGCGGGGAACCCCCTGGCTGTAGGATTGAATGCGCCAAAAAGCGGGTCCTGTAAAGCGGGGACAGCCATTGGCGCCGGACACCTTGAGGCGGTGGCGGATGTAGTGTTGGACCTCCTCACGGGTCAGCGCCTTGAGATGGTAACGCACCGTGATGCGCTGGCGCAGCTGGCGGAGCGCCGGATTGTTCAGCTTGTCGCGCAGCTCCGGTTGGCCGAGCAGCACGATTTGAATGAGCTTCCGGTTGTCCAGTTCGAGATTGGAGAGCAGGCGCACCTGTTCCAGTCCTTCATCGCTGAGATCCTGGGCCTCATCGATGATCAGGACCGCATCCCTGCCGTCCTCGGCGAGTCGCAGCAGGAAGAGATTCAGTGAGTCCAGGACCTCCAGTTCATCCATGCCGCGAACCTCCAGACCGAACTCCATGGCGATGGCCTTGATCAGTTTGCTGGTTGAAAGGGCCGGGTTCAGGATCAGGGCGGTGGCGTACTCCGCGCCGTCCAACTGTTCCAACATCGCCCGGCAGAGGGTGGTCTTGCCCGCACCCACTTCTCCAGTCAGCTGAACAAAGCCCCGGCGTTCGCGGATGCCGAACATCAGGTGGTTGTAAGCCTCGCGATGCTTCGTGCTGTAAAACAGAAAGCGCGGGTTCGGGGTGATGTCGAACGGCATTTCGGTCAGATGATAATAATCCAGGTACACGCCTGCCGCTGGGAGCACATCCAGTGCCCGGGGAGGCCCGGGCTGGGTTGGCTCCACCCGTCCACGACACCCATGGCCTGGCCTGAGAGCCTCCAGAGCGCAGGAACTCCGCCGGACAGCACCCGTCGGCAGGAGTGTCCCATTTTCGGGCGGCGATGCGTGTTGCTTGTGTCGGGGCTGCGGGGGTGGTTCACTGGTGCCGTGGCCAAACCCCACCAAATCATCGACACGCGTTATTCCACCGAGGAGGGCAAGCAGGAGTATCTGCGCCGGCTCTTCAACGAGGGGGCGCCGCATTACGACCGGATCGGCTGGATTGGTTCGTTTGGCACGGGGCACACCTATCGCAAGCGGGCCCTGCGACGAGGCGGATTGAAGCCCGGCCTGCATGTGCTGGATGTGGCCTGCGGCACCGGCGCGGTGACGCGCGCCATTCTTGAGGTCTTGCAGGGATCGGGCAGCGTCGTGGGGGTGGATCCAAGCGTCGGAATGCTGGCGCAGGCACGCGCCAATGTGCCGGCGGAGTTCCGCGAAGGGCGGGCGGAAGCGTTGCCCTTCCCGGACGCCTCCTTCGATTTGCTCACCATGGGGTATGCCTTGCGACATGTGGAGGATCTGCATTCGACGTTCAAGGAGTATCGGCGCGTGCTGCGTCCGGGCGGACGTGTGTTGCTGCTGGAAATCACCCGGCCCGAGGGAAGGGCCTCCCAGGCCTTGGCGCGCTTCTATTTCCGCGATTTCCTCGGCTGGATGGTGCGGTTGACCGGCGGCAATCGGGCCTCGCGCGAGATGATGGCCTATTACTGGGAAACCATCGATGCCTGTGTGCCGCCGGAGAAC
>JALOTU010000104.1 GCA_025457725.1 Verrucomicrobiota bacterium | reverse complement strand
TCCTTGACTTCGGGTCGGGTGTCGAAGGCGCGGACAATGGCTCCCATGCTTTTCGCGGCGCCAATGGCGGCAAGGCCGGCCACGCCGGCGCCGATGACCATGACCTTGGCGGGGGGGATTTTTCCGGCGGCGGTGATTTGTCCCGTGAAGAACCGTCCGAAATGTTGAGCCGCCTCGACCACGGCGCGGTAGCCCGCAATATTGGCCATCGAGCTGAGGGCATCGAGCTTCTGGGCCCGGGAGATGCGCGGCACGCTGTCCATCGCGAGCACTGTGGCCTTGCGCGCGGCCAGACGCTTGAGGAGTTCGGCGTTCTGGGCCGGCCAGATGAAGCAGATCAGCGTCTGGCCTTCCTTGAGGAATTCCACCTCGTCAACGCCCAGCTCGGGATGCGTCTTCGGGGCGCGGACCTTGAGCAGGACGTCGGATGCGGACCAGAGTTGCCCGGCGTTTCCGACCAGTTCGGCCCCTGCCTCCCGGTAGGCGTCGTCCGTGAAGCTTGCCGCCTGTCCGGCGCCGCACTGGACGGCGACGGAAAACCCCAACTTCCTGAGTTGCTCGACGGACTCCGGCGTGGCGGCCACGCGCCGTTCTGCCTCGTGTATTTCCTTTGGTATGCCGATTCGCATGATGATCGTGTTCGCCGGGCCCCGGGGTGCCTCCGGTCGGGTGGAGAGTAGGGGACAACACGCCTGGCGTCGAGCCGTGTGCCGGATTACCACCCCGCGCGCAGCGCCGGAGGGGACTCCCCCTGATCCCGCAGGGCGCGGAGACTGAGGGCCGCGGTGCGTTTGGCCAGGCGAACGCCGCGTTCATCCTTGAGGAGCGGACAATGGTAAAACGCTGGCGGCGGAAGGCCAAGCGCGCGGTACAGGAGCAGTTGACGGGCGGTCGAGACCAGAAGGTCCTCACCCCGGACGACCTCGGTGATGTCCATGGCCGCGTCATCCACCACCACGGCCAGCTGATACGCCGGGACGTCGTCGTTGCGCCAGAGAACGAAATCCCCAAAGTCCCGCCCGGCGATCAGACGTTGCGGGCCCTGTGCCCCATCGGTGAATTCGACGGCTTCGCCGTCCGGAACCCGAAAACGCCAGCATGGCCGGGTTGGGGTTTGCGGGTTGAGTGTGGAGCGGGATGCGGTCCGGCAGGTGCCCGGATAGATCAACTCGTCGTCCGCGCCTTGTGGGGCGCTGGCGGCGGATTGGATGTCTTTGCGCGAACAGGTGCAGGGATAGGCGAACCCGCCGTCGATGAGCGCTTCCAAAGCACGGCGGTAGAGCGGATGGCGATCGCCCTGGTGGTAGGGTGCATGCGGCCCCCCGCAATCCGGCCCCTCCTGCCAATCGAAGCCGAACCATCTGAGGTCCTCGGTCATGGCCTCGACAAATTCCGGCTTGCAGCGGGCGCGGTCGATGTTTTCGTTGCGGAGAATCAGGATGCCGCCGTGGTCCCGTGCCCGCTGCTGGGCCCGCCAGAAGGTGCGTGCGTGGCCCAGGTGCAGATAGCCGGTGGGCGAGGGGGCGATTCGCCCGCGATAGGGCCGCTGGAGTGGGGCAGGTGCCATCGGCGATTGATGGTTCTTGAACAAGGTGGCCGGGTTCAGAAGGGAGCCACCGGGCTGGTGTTGACCCACTCGGTCAATCCTGGCAGCAGGAAGGAGAGACGCGATTGCGCCTCGTCACAATTGAGCGAGCAATCCGCCGCCCGGGGCGGCCCCTCGTAGTCCTGGATGGATCCCGGCTCGATGCGGGGGTTCAGCTCGGGATGGCGGTTGGCGACCAGCTGGCCGATTGCAAACCGGCTGAGCCGCTCGCTGCCGGCCACGTGGAAGATCCCCTGGGCTTCCTCCAGCACCAGTTCCCATGTGGCCAGAGCGGTGATCGATGCGGGGATGGGGCACCGGAACTCATCCACGAAGAGCGTGGTGACCTTGTTCTGCTTCCAGGCGGTCGCGAGGGTTTCATTGAACCCCCGATTCCCCTTGGGCGAGGTGCCGCAGTTGAGCGAGGTGCGGATAACCAGGTGTTGAGGGTGAGCCAGTACGGCGGTCTCCGCTTCAACCTTGGTCCGGGCATACACACCCAGTGGATGGGGCGCATCCCCTTCAGCGTAATTTCCCCGGATACCGTCGAAGACCAGGTCGGTAGAAAAGAACACCATGCGCCGGCTGGCAAACAATTCGGCGAGAAAAGCCGTCGCCTCAACATTGACCCGCTGCGCCAGTTCCGGGTGGTTCTCGCACTGCCTGCTGTCGCTGATGGCAGCGCAATGGATGACCATCTCCGGTGAATCCAGAGCAAACCTCCGGGCAACGGCGTCGTGATTCGTCAAATCGAGGTTCTGCCGCGTCAGCGCCATCGGGGCAAGGTCCGGCGCCACCGACGGCGCCATCTCAGCCAGGTGGCTGCCGATCAATCCACCTGCGCCGGTGATCCAAAGGGTGTGTTTTTTCATGCCTCCTCCGCTGCGACCAGAATAGCCGGCGGGTGCGGGGATGACCATCCGAAGAATCCCATGCCGCTGGATGGACGGGAAAGCCGATGCGCCGTTCCGTCTACCGGGCCAGAACCTGTTGCAGCGCAGCCACGCATCGTGCGTTTTCCGATGGGGTCCCGACGGAGACACGAATCCATTCCGGGAGTTGATAGCCGGCCATGGGGCGGACAATGACGCCCAGCTTCTGCAACGCCTGGAAGACGCCGCGGCCGTCCCCGACCCGGACCAGGATAAAGTTGGCGTGGGAGGGGATGAGCTCAAGTTTCAGGGCCTGGAGTTCCCGCTCCAGGAACCTCAATCCTTCCGCGTTGTTGCGCCGGGTGCGTCGGACATGATCCTCGTCCTCCAGCGCCGCCAGCGCTCCGGCCTGCGCAATGGCGTTGGTGTTGAACGGTTGTCGGACCTTTTCGAGGGCGGCGATGAATTCCGGATGGCCGATGCCGTAACCCAGCCGGAGGCCGGCCAGGCCGTGGATTTTTGAAAAGGTGCGCATCAGGATCAGATTGGGCCGGGTTCCGGAACTTACCTCTGGAATGAAATCGACGGGGTCCTCGAGGAACTCGACATACGCTTCGTCCAGCACGAGCACCACACGTGCGGGCACCCGGGCCACGAGTTGCTGCAGGGACTCGCGGGAGGCCAGCGTTCCGGTCGGGTTGTTCGGGTTGGCCACAAACAGCGCCCGGGTGGCGGGAGTGACGGCGGCCAGCATGGCCTCGAGGTCGTGTCCATGGTCCTTGGCCGGAACCGTCACCAGCTTCGCGCCGAAGAGAAGAGTGACGAGCGGGTAAACCGCGAAGCAGTATTGCGAGACCACCACTTCGGCCTGCGAATCCAGCAAGGCATGGCCGAGGAACTCGATGATCTCGTTGGAGCCGTTGCCGAGGATGAGGTTGCACGGTTTCAGTCCAAGCTTGTCCGCGAGGCGGCTCTTGAGGTGGTAGGCGTTTCCGTCCGGATAGAGGTGGGTTTGCGTCACGGCGCTCTGCATGGCGGCCAGCGCCTTTGGGGACGGACCCAGGGGATTCTCGTTGGAGGCCAGCTTGATGATGTCGCCGGCGGGAAGTCCCAGCTCGCGGGCCACCTCCTCGATGGGGCGGCCCGGCTCGTAAACCGGGAGGTGCTTGAGCGCGGGGTTCAATGGGAACGGGAGTGCCATGTCAGAGACTCTGGATGATCTTTTTCACGTTGACGCTGCGGGCCACCATGTCGCGGATGAGCGAGATCTTCTGCCCGTCGCGAGGGCGGGTCTTCACGGTCAGGTCGTGGACCTTTGAGGCCACCCGATAGCTGTCGCTTTTGGCGAGCAACACCGGGACCGAGAGCCCCTCGATGATGGTGGCGATTTGCCCGGCGGGACGGAAGCCTCCCGTGAGCACGATGCCGGCGAGCGAATGCTCGCCGTGGGTCACCAGGCTGGCTCCGGCGGCGAGCAGAATGTCCTCGCGGTCGCCGGGCGTGATGAGCAGGGTGCCTTTCTGGAGAAACTTCATGGTGTTCTGCGCGCTCATGGCGCCCACCACCACATCCTCGACCAGCGTGTCCATGGAGGCCGGACGATTGAGCAGTTCTGCTTTCAATTCCTCCCGCACCAGTTCCAGGCTGGGGCTGCAAAGCATGGGTTGGTAGGGGATGACGCCCAGCAGGTCGAGCCCGCGTCGTTGCAGTCCGCGGCGCGCGAAACGGGTGACGTAATCCAGCTTTTCCTCGAGCACTTTGTTGATGATGACCCCGAGGATCGGCACGCCTTCCTTCTCGAACAACGCCTGGTTCAGGGCCACCTCGTCGATCGGTTTGCCGATGCCGCCGCGCGTGACGATGATGGCCTTGGCCCCCAGCAGGCGGGCGATCTGCGCATTGGAAAGGTCAAACACCGAACCGACGCCCGCATGGCCGGAACCTTCGCACAGCACGAAGTCTTTCTCCCAGGCCACCCGATCGAAGGCTTTCTGGATGCGCCGGACCAGGGCCTCGTTGTTTGACGTTTCCAGGTATTTGCGGGTGAAGTCCGGCTCCACGGCGATCGGGCTCATGTCCACCAGCGGACAGTTGAGCTTGTACACCGCGTCCATCAGCACCGTGTCCTCATCGATCTTGTGCTCATCCACGGAGACGAAGCGCTGCCCCACCGGCTTGATGTAGCCGATGCGGGGGAAGTGCTGCTGCAAGGCCGCCAGCAATCCGAGCGAGGTGGTGGTCTTGCCGTCGTTCTGGCGCGTGGCTGCGATGAACACGCGCGGGGTGGAAGAATTGTTGAGCATGGGGGACTAATCGCCCGGCAGCGTCTGGCCGGCGCCGGGAAACAGCACGTGATAATCCACGGCCTGAACACCGACAATGGCGGCGGCTCCCAGGATGTCGTGGGCGTTGGCACCCCGGGAGACGTCCGCAGCCGGACGATCCAATCCCAGCACGATCTGCCCGTAGGCGTTGGCTCGGGCGATGTGCCAGAGGAGTTTGCTGGCGATGTTGCCCGAATTCAGATCCGGAAAGATCAGCACATTGGCGCGTCCCGCCACCTGGCTGTCCGGCACTTTGCGCGTGGCGATATCCATAACCAGGGCGGCATCCACCTGGAGTTCGCCGTCGAAGTCGGCATCCACCCGGCGTTCCTGCGCCTTCTTGATGGCCAGCGCGGTGGCCGCCTGCACTTTGCCGATGGAGGGATGGGTGGCGCTGCCTTTGGTCGAGAAGGAAAGCAGGGCCACGCGCGGGCGCTTGGAAACCAGGTGTCGCGCCAGTTGTGCGGTGCTCACGGCAATCTCGGCCAGTTGATCCACGCTGGGGTCCGGAATCACACCGCAATCGCCCATGAACAGAACGCCGTCTTCGCCAAAGCGGCGATCCTCCACCTCCATGATCATGCAGCTGGAGGCCACCTGGGCTCCCGGAGCCCTCTTGATGATCTGGAACAGGGGGCGCAACATGCTGCCGGTCACACTGCCCGCGCCGGACACCACGCCGTCGGCCTGACGCATGGCCACCATCATGCAACCGAAGTAATTGGGGTTGGTCATGGCTTCCAGGGCTTCCGGCTGGCGCAGCCCCTTGTGCTTGCGGATGCTGTAGAAGCGCCGGGCAAAATTCTCCAGTTCCTCGCTCTCGGGTGGATTGAGCAGCCGGATGCCCTCCAGATTGACGCTGAGGGCCTGCGCGCGCTCCTTGATCACGCGGCGATCCCCCAGCAGGATGGGCACCCCGAGTCGCAGGGAATAAAACTGGCGGGCCGCCTGCAGCACCCTCGGTTCCGTGCCCTCGGGGAACACGATGCGTTTGGGGTGCCGCTGCAGCTTTTCCAAGATGCTCCCGATGAATCGCATGGGGCATAGAGTAGCGCCCTCCCCCCCAATCGCAACCGTTCTCCTGCAGCTTACGCGCGTGTCAGCTTACGCGCGTTGACGGCGGTCTGTCCCGGCGGTTAAGCTCCCGCTGCTCAATGCATCATGATGGACGTAATTGAAAAGCTTCTGATTCTCCAGGATCGCGACCGGAGGATTCACCGCCTGCAGGCCGAATTGAATGAGGTGCCCCGGCAGCGTGACGCCATGCGACAGATGGACCAGTCCGCGTGCGAAGCCCTGGAGGCTGCCCGGAAGCGGGTCAATGAGCTGGAAAGCCGGCGCAAACAGCTGGATCTCGAAGTCCAGGGGAAGAAGGACCAAATCGAGCGCTACGCCAATCAGCAACTGCAGACGCGCAAGAATGAGGAATACCGGGCGCTGGCGCACGAAATCGAAACCTGCAGGGCGGCGATCACGCGCATTGAAGACCAGGAGATCGATCTGATGGAGCAGGGGGAAGCGGCCCAGAAGGAGGTGCAGCGTGCGGCGGCGGCGGCGGCTGAGGCAAGGAAAGTGGTGGATTCGGAAGTGGGCGCCCTGGAGGAGCGTGCGGCAAACCTTGCCAGGGAATTGAAAGAGATCGAGGCGGACCGCGAGACCCTGGCTGAGGCGGTGGAGGAGAGTGTCCGCGACCGCTATGAACGGTTGTTCCACAGCAAAGGCCAGAACGTCGTGGTGGGCGTCCACAAAGGGGTTTGTGGCGGGTGCCACATGAAGCTGCCTGCACAGCAGCTGGTTTCCTGCAAGGCGGCCGAGGAGATCATCACCTGCACGAACTGCGGCCGCATTCTGTATTATACCCGCGACATGAGTCTCGCCGGGGACGATTGAAACCGTGTCCCGCCCGGAAACGGGAGCCAGCCTTCGGGAAAGGCTCGACTCCGCCGCAAAGGCAGCACGCGGCACTCAACCAACGAGCCATCCTTCTTGTTGCCTCCGGTGATTCCGGCCGTCGATCCAATCCACGCTTTCTTCCCGCGCAGCCCCTGGCTTGTTTTCCCGGGGTGACTGCGTATAGTTGCCTTGGTTTTGGGAGGGTGGAGAATCGCTCCCGGTGAAAGCCGGGGGAGGAAAGTCCGAACACCACAGGGCGCGATGCCGCATAACCCGGGCAACCGGGATATGTGCGGGAGAGGCGCCGCGAGGCGTCTCGACGGACAGTGCCACAGAAAACAAACCGCCCCGTTTCGGCGGGGTAAGGGTGAAAAGGCGGGGTAAGAGCCCACCGCCCCGAGAGTAATCGAGGGGGCACGGAAAACCCCATCGGGTGCAAGGCCAAATAGGGGACCGAGGAGCGGCCCGCTCCG
>JALOTU010000501.1 GCA_025457725.1 Verrucomicrobiota bacterium | reverse complement strand
AACTCGGGCGCCTCGGAGCGAATCCGGTCCGCCGTCCACAGCAATACCGGCTTGCCGCGAACCTTGTGCAACAGCTTCTGGGGAAATCGCGTGGAGGAGACCCGCGCGGGCACGATGATGGCGTGTTTCATTATGTGGCTTCCTGGAAGGGAAAAGGGTTCATCCGCAGGACAGCACCGACCGCATTCGCTCAAGTCGTTGCTTCATATCGCTTTCGGTCCAGGAAAGTTTGATGAGCATGCAGAGGGTGCGGCCCATGATGGCATCCGACTGCGGCACGCTCAATGACTTCAGGTCGCTCAACCATCCGCCCCGCTGCACAGCGAGCGCGGCGGGGCTGGTGAGGTTTTTGAAATGGTCCCAGCGGCGATGGTAGTGCCAGTTGTTGTCATACCAGTAAAAGCAGCCATCCACGCCTGCTGCCCCCAACGCCTGGGCCTTGCGACGCGCCACAGCTTCCGTCGGGAGAAAGAAACTCAGGAAGGTGGCCGAATCCCCCGCGGAATCCGGCAGGTGACGAAAGGTCAATCCCCGCAAGCCTTGCAGGCCTTCCTTGAGGAATTGCTTGTGTCGGCGCTGAATCTCGAGAATCCGGTCCAGCTTTTTCAACTGGGCCAGTCCCACGGCCGCATGCAGTTCGCTGAGACGAAAGTTCAGGCCAATGATCGGGTGCAGATCGGCGCCGCGATCCCTGCCCTTGTGATCATGTCCATGGTCCGTGAACGCCTGCATCTGCTCATGAAGAGCCTCGTCATCCGTCACCACCGCGCCTCCCTCGCCACAGGTGATGGTCTTTACAAAATCAAACGAGTAACAGCCCGCCTTCCCAAATGTGCCCAGCGCTTTCCCGTTCAGTGTCGCCCCGACCGCCTGCGCCGTGTCCTCAACCAACACAACTCCCTTCTGGGAGCAAAGTTCCGCCAACTGATCCACCCGGGCCATGGCGCCGCACATGTGCACCACCAGGACGGCCCTGGTCTTGTCCGTGATCTTCTCGGCCACGGATTTCGGGTCCAAACAGAGTGTCTCGTCAATCTCGGCGAACACCGGAACCGCACCCAGCCAGAGCACCGCCTCGACATCCGCCACGAAGGTGAACGGGGGCACGATCACCTCATCGCCTGCCCCGACACCACACGCCGCCAGGGCGGTGAACACGGCGCCGGTGCCGCTGGAACAAACATGGGCACACTTCGCGCCCAAGCGTTCGCTCAGCGCCGTCTCCAGCTCCAGCGACGGCCAGCGGCCCTTCCTGGCACCGTCAAAGCCGTAGCGCATGAAGACACCCGATTGAAGCACCTGCTCCACTTCCGCGCGCTCTTCCTGACCAATGATCTCAAAGCCTGGCATAGGATTCGGGTGGCATTGTCCGGCAGGCGCCGGGTCCACCGCGTGCCGCAACCATACGGTGCTTTCCAAGCCTAGTGCCAGAACGAATCGTTCCCAGGACCGCGGTTCAATCCCGGTATCCGGGGATGGCCTGCCGACTTGGTGGAAACGCTCCATGACCACCCGCACCGGAACCATGATGCCGGGACTTCTGGCACATAAAGCGCTGGGGGGGAAGCCACAAGGAGAGACTTGCTTGCCAGATACGAATGCAGAGCCGAATCCGCGCCCCAACCAACCGGCTGGTTCCACAGACGAGCGTGCGGATGATGAGGGAGCGCCAGCCCACGGACTGGCCTTCCGCACCAGTGTGCTTTACTGCCTTGCGGGCGGCCTCTGGATCCTGTTCTCGGACAGATGGCTCGGTGCGCTGGTCCAGGATCCGAACCTGGCGGCTCAACTTCAGACCTGGAAGGGATGGGCCTTTGTTGGTTTCACCGGTTTGATGCTCTACGCGGTGTTGCGCGCCCAACTTCACCGCACCAGGAGACACGCAGAGCTGCTTTCTGGATGGTGGACGTCCGGACCGGGCAGAACCTCTTCGTCAGCACGGCCTATGAAGAAATATGGGGCCGGACTTGCGAATCGCTTTACACGGACCCGCAGTCCTGGCTGGAGTCAATCCATCCCGACGACCGCGAGGAAGTCCGGCAGGCCACGATGCGCGGAACTAAAGGGGGCTTCGATGTGGAATACCGCATCCTCCGCCCGGATGGGACAACCCGTTGGATTCAAGACCGCGGTTTTCCAGTGCGCAACGCGTCCGGCGTGGTCTACCGGGTGGCGGGAGTGGCTCAGGACATTAGTGATCGGCGCAGAGCGGAGTCGGAGATCGCCGAGCGCCTGAGCCTGGAACAGCAGCTTTCCAAACTGACTGCGACGGCCCCCGGCGCCATCATCTCCTTCCAGCGCATGCCGGATGGGAGCACGCGTCTACCCTATGCCAGCGCCAGGTTGAAGGAGATCGTGGGACTGGATCCGGCAGAGGTCGCCCATGATGCCCGGGCCGCCTTTCAGCTGGTCCACCCGGACGACCTTCAGCCGTTGCTCGATGCCATTGAAGCCTCCGCACAGACCCTATCGCCGTGCACCTCCATCTTTCGTGTCCACAACCCGCTGAAAGGTCTCGTCTGGGTGGAGGCCAGCGCAATTCCCACCCGCGAACCGGACGAATCCATATTGTGGCATGGCTTTCTCCTGAACATCACAGAGCGCAAGAAGGCGGAAACGGAGCGGGCCCGGCTGGCCACTGCGGCGGAACAGGCCGCGGAAGCCATCGTCATCACGGACACCGCAGGCAACATTCAATATGTAAACCCCGCATTCGAGTTGGTGAGCGGCTATACCCGCGCCGAAGTTGAGGGCCGCAACCCCAGGCTTCTCAAGAGCGGCGAACAGGACGACGCGTTCTACCGTGGACTCTGGGAAACGCTCTCCCGGGGCCAGGTGTGGCGGGGCCATCTCAAGAACAAGCGGAAGGACGGCACGCTGTTCGACGAGGAAGCCACCATCTCCCCCGTGCATGATGACACGGGACAGGTGGTGAACTACGTGGCTGTCAAGCGGGATGTATCCCACGAGCGCCAGGTCGAGGAGCAGTTTCGACAGGCCCAAAAGATGGAAGCCATCGGTCGTCTGGCGGGCGGTGTGGCCCATGATTTCAACAATCTCCTGGCCGTCATTTCCGCACATCTTGAATTGCTCGACATGCGCGACGGACTCCTGACCAAGCATCAGGAATCCGTGGGGGAAATCCGCAAGGCCGCGGATCGGGCCGCGGCGCTGACGCATCAACTGCTGCTGTTCAGCCGGCGCCAGGCCGTGCAGCGCAGGACGATTGACCTGAACGAGGTGGTGACGAGCATGACGAAGATGCTTCGGCGCATCCTGGGCGAGGACATCCGGTTGCGGTTCAGTTATGCCTCCAGCGCGCTCCTGGTGGATGCGGATGCGGGCATGATGGATCAGATTCTGTTGAACCTGGCGGTCAATGCGCGCGATGCCATGCCGAGAGGCGGAGAGATGATTCTGGAAACTTCCGAGGTGGACTTCCCGGAAGTCATCGGCGGACAGAAGCCCCTGGGCCGGACCGG
>JALOTU010000103.1 GCA_025457725.1 Verrucomicrobiota bacterium | reverse complement strand
CGAGCGTTCCATCAAACTCGAGGAGGTCGTTGAATCCGGCATCGTGGTGGATTGTGAGGCCACGCCGGAGATGTTGGAGACCATCTTCTTCCCCAACAACGCGGTGCACGACGGCGGTGTCATCCTGAAAGGGGACCGCATCACCCACGCAGCCTGCATCTTTCCGCTGACCAATCGCCACGACCTGGCCAAGTCCACCGGCACCCGGCACCGGGCGGCGATCGGGCTGAGCGAGGAATCGGATGCCATCGTCGTGGTGGTTTCCGAGGAAACGGGCGCCATTTCCTACGCGCACAAGGGTCAATTGGTGCGCCGGGTGTCTGTGGAGACGTTGCGGGAATTCCTTTCCTCCATGCTGGTCACCGCCACCAAGTCCCGGGGCTGGCTGGATTGGGTCCGGGGTTGGCGCAAGGAAGCACCGCAACCCGCGACGGTGCTGCTGTCCAAGGAGCCTGATCCCAAGCTGCCGACTGCGTCCTCATGATGCTTCAGTTTGTCAAAGACCTGCTGCTGAAGGATCTGCCGCTGAAGCTGGTTTCGCTGGCGTTGGCCATCGCGCTTTGGGCCACGGTGGCGTCCGTGCTGAAAAAGAACGAGCAGGAACGGGCGCGCGGCGAAACCATGAACAGCAACAAGCAGTTTCAGGGCGTGCCGGTGGCGGTGGTCTTCACCGGGGGCGACGCCACCGGTTACACGGTCAAACCCGCCAAGGTCACGGTCTTCATCCAGGGCACCCCCGAGGCCATCACCGCGCTGTCCCCGGCCAGTGTCCAGGCCCAGATCGACCTCACTTACTGGGATGGACGCGCGAACCTGCCCATGCCCGTCCAGGTCATTTCCCCCGCCGGCACGGCCATGGTCAGCGTCTCCCCGGCGGAGGTGGAAGTCGTTCCGCCAGAGCCCAGGCCGACGACATCCTTTGAATCGGGTTTGGAATCGGAATCAGAATCAAAGCCGGAATCGGAATAGGAATCGGAATAGGAATAGGAATAGGAATAGGAACCAGCTTCAGCTTCATGAGTTACGATCGCAAAATCTTCGGAACCGACGGTGTTCGCGGCACCGCCAACATCGAACCCGTCACCGCCGAGACCGCCTTGAAGCTGGGCCGGGCCGCGGCGCACGTCTTCAAGAATCTCGAGACCCGGCCGCGCGGACAGGGCCGGCACAAGATTGTGATTGGCAAGGATACGCGGCTGTCCGGCTACATGATCGAGAATGCCATCTCTTCCGGCGTGCTGTCGATGGGGGTGGACGTGTTGCTCATCGGACCCCTGCCGACCCCGGGCGTGGCCTATGTCACCCGCAGTCTGCGCGCGGATGCGGGCATTGTCATCACCGCCTCGCACAATCCCTACGCCGACAACGGCATCAAGTTCTTCCGTGCGGACGGCTACAAGCTGGACGACCAGATTGAGGCGCGGATTGAGGGTTTGGTGTTCAGTGGCGAGATTGAAAAGGTCCGGCCGACGGCCCATGAGATTGGCAAGGCCGTGCGCATTGACGATGCGTTGGGCCGTTACATTGAATATGCCAAGGCCTCCTTTCCGCGGGGCATGACGCTGGAAGGGTTGCGCGTGGCGGTGGACTGCGCCCATGGCGCCGCCTACAAGGCCACCCCCTGCGTGCTGCGCGAGCTCGGCGCCGAGGTGGTGGTGGTCGGCAACCAGCCCAATGGCGTGAACATCAACAAGGACTGCGGGTCGATGCATCCCGAGGGCGTGTGCGCCCTCGCCCGCGAGCATCGGGCGCACCTGGGCATTGCGCACGACGGCGACGCCGACCGGGTCCTGCTCTGCGACGAAACCGGCACGATGGTGGACGGGGACGACATCATGGCCATTGCCGCCCTGGAAATGCTGGAGCAGGGGACGTTGGTGGAGAAGACCCTGGTCTCCACGGTGATGAGCAATGCGGGTTTGGATGCGGCGATCCGCACGGCGGGCGGACGCGTGCTGCGCACGCCGGTGGGCGACCGTTACGTCATCGATGAGATGTTGCGGGCGGGATTCAACTTTGGCGGGGAGCAGAGCGGGCACCTGATCTTTCGCGACCACTGCACCACCGGCGACGGGTTGGTGGCCGCGCTGCAAATGCTGCGGATCATGAAATCCAAGGACCAGCCGCTTTCGCAACTGGCCAAGTGCTGGACCCGGTTTCCGCAGCGGGTCACCAATGTGCGGGTGCGGGACAAGAAACCCTTCGAGGAACTGGATGGCGTGCTGGCCCTGGTGGCGGAGGCGGAGGGCAAGGTCAAGCCCGCCGGCGGGCGTGTGCTGCTGCGCTACTCCGGCACCGAACCCAAGGCCCGCCTGCTGATCGAAGGCCCGGACGACCGGGTCCTGCAGGAATGGAGCACGCGCATTTGCGACGCCATCGCCAGGCACGTCGGGGCTTGAGCTGACGATGCGGTGACGGAGCCGGCTCGCCGGGGTGGCGGAGCGGACGGGTTGAAGTATCAAACGGCGCCGCAGGGGTGAACCGCTTTACAGAGGCCTTGGGGCAGTGTGGCCCACGCAAACACACGGCCCTACCACCGCACTGCGGCCGGAAGGAAAAGCAGCCCTTCCTGAGCACTGACCCGCTTGGCGCTCATTGGTCAGGCGCTTCTCGGCAATGATTCTCCAGCTTCCCCACCTTGTGGGAGTGGATGCGGAATCCGTGGTCGGGCGGGGTGGGGGATCAGAGGGCCCCAATCTTCAGTCGCCCGACCACCACGGCGCCTGCTTCAACCACGATGTTCCCCGCCTCCGCGTCGCCAAAGAGGTGGGCGGTCGAGCGCAGGTAGATCGTCCCGCTGGCCGACAGGTTGGCCACCAACTCGCCGGATATGTCCGCGCTCCGGCTGCGGATGGTTTCCGGCCAGTGGAAGTGGTTTCCTTCCGGGATGATCAGCTGCGCCGTGGTGAAGCTGCCCTTGATCTGGGCGCTGCTGTGCAGGGTCAGGGTGCCGCGGGCATCCAGCTTGCCCAGAAACCGCCCCTTGATCACCGCATGCTCCACCACCGCCTCGGTGTTGAACACATAACCCTTGGGCTCGATGAGGAATGTGCCCTTGGTCTTGAAATTCTTGGAAACGGCGCTGTCGATCCGGTAGTCCTTCAGATCCACGTAGCTGCTGCACCGCTTGCACATCGTCGACTCCGCCGAGGCGGCGACCTCCAGTTCGGTGCCGCAATCGAAACAGGTGATCCGGCGCTGATCGAGCGCGGGTTTCGCGGCCGCGCCCGGCCGCGGCACGGCGGGAGCCTCCTCCTGGACCCGAAAGTACTGTCCGCACTTTCGGCAGTTCGTGGAGATGGCTGCCCGCGACTCCGCCTGCCGATGACCGCAATGCGGGCAGGCAACCTGGACCTTGTCCGTGTTTCGGGCCGGCATTCAGTGCCCGGGGCTCAGGGTCCGGGACCCCTTAACGTCCGGGCAGTTTGACCGGTTCCGGGATCTTGGTCGGTTCCGACGGCTTGGGCGCGGCCGAAGGGGTCGCCTTGTTCGGGTTCACCTCGGTCTTGCCGACAAAGGTCACGCCCTCCTCGATGACCAGTTTGGCCGAGCGGATGTCGCCGAACAATTCCGCCTTGGATTTGATGTCGATCTTTTCCTTGGCGGTGATGTTTCCGTTCACCTTGCCGCGCACGACCACCGTCTGGGCGTTGATGTTGCCGGTCACGCTCGAGTTTTCGCCCAGGTTGAGCACGCCATCGGTGTTGATTTCCCCGTCCAGTTTTCCATCGAAGGTGAGTTCGCCGGAAAACTTGAGGTTGCCTTTGATCTCAACATCATTGTTGAGCACGTTCTTGGATGTGTTCATTGCAGGTTCCATAAGTTGCGATTGAGCCCCAGTGTAGGCGATGTGGCGTCCCCGTCAAAACCCATCTCCCGTCTGTCCTCCAAAAGGCGCGGAGCGCGGGACGTCCCCGGCCCGCAGCCTGCCACGCCAACCCGGGACGTCCGGTGCTGTGGAGGACGTGCGCTGTTCGAGGTCGGAGGTTCCTGCGCCCCCGGAGGATGGCGCGGTCCGGGTAGATCGCGATACTTGCACCAGCCCTCCGGAATTCGTTATCATGGCGTTCTTTGGAACCTGAGATCTGATTACTGGAAGGACGATATCTATGAACACACCCATTCGCGTTGCGATCACCGGCGCCGCCGGCCAGATCGGTTATTCCCTGCTGTTCCGCATTGCCTCCGGCGCCATGTTCGGACCCAACCAGCCGGTGATTCTGCATCTCATTGAGATTCCCGATGAGAAGGCGATGAACGCCCTGCAGGGGGTGTGCATGGAGCTCGACGACTGCGCGTTCCCCCTGCTCAAGGGCATCGTGCCCACCTCCGACCTGGATGCGGGTTTCCAGGGGGTCAACTGGGCGCTGCTGGTCGGGGCGGTGCCGCGCAAGGCGGGAATGGAACGCAAGGATCTGCTCGGGCTCAACGGCAGGATCTTCACCGGTCAGGGCCGGGCGATTGCCCGGAACGCGGCGAAGGACGTGCGCACCCTGGTGGTGGGCAACCCCTGCAACACGAATGCACTGATTGCGATGACCAACGCGGCCGGGGTGCCGGCCCGGCAGTTCTTTGCGATGACCATGCTCGACGAGAACCGCGCGAAGACCCAGCTGGCCCGGAAGGCCGGGGTGGAGGTCACCGCCGTCAGCAACATGGCCATCTGGGGCAATCACAGCGCCACCATGTATCCCGACTTCTTCAACGCCCGCATCACCAACCGGCCGGTCCCCGACGTCATCGGCCATCGGGAATGGCTGGAGAAGGATTTCATCGCCACGGTTCAGCAGCGCGGGGCGGCCATCATCAAGGCGCGCGGTCTGAGCAGTGCCGCGAGCGCCGCCAATGCCGTGGTGGACACCGTCCGCAACCTGACCACCCCCACCCGGGAGGGCGACTGGTTCAGCGTGGCGGTGTGCTCGGACGGCAGCTACGGCATTGAGAAGGGGCTGATGTTCAGTTACCCGGTTCGCAGCAATGGCAAGGACTGGTCCGTCGTGCTGGACGTTCCGCTCAATGATTTCAGCAAGGCGAAGATCGCGGCGACGGAGGCCGAGCTGAAGGAGGAGAAGAGCATGGTGGCCGATCTCCTGGGCAAGTAAGCCTGTGAGCGGAACGATTCGGTTCAACCAGGAAATACGGGAACCACACTAAAGGAACACAGAAGAACAGCAGGCGGGAAGGTGGAGACCTCCGCTCCGCGGACGCCACACACCATTGGGTCTGTTCCCCGTCGTCAGACGAACACGCTTTCGTCCCCAGTTTTCGTGTGGCTTGTGTGTTTCGTGGTTAATCCAACGGCATCGTTGGCTTAGTACACCCCTTCGACGATGGTCTTTTCCATCGCCCCAAAGGGCCGGACCTCGGCCACGCCATCCCAGGCGTAGGGGGCGCGGGGGGCGCGGCGAATGGCCTCGTCGCGCTCCAGGAATCGCGGCATAAAAAATTCGCGCGTGAGCGTGGTGAGTTCCACCCGGCCCCATTCCCCGTGGCCGACCAGTTCATCGGGCTGTTGGGGATTCACCACCCGCAACACGGCGCGCGGTTGCGGCGCGTAGTAGGTGATGGAGAACCGGTCTTCCGGCTGGAGCGGGACGCTGGCGGCCAGGCCCATGAGCGTGTTGCCGTAGGTGGGATAGAACCCGATGCGGTTTTCGAGCACCTCCTCGACGATGAACCGGACGTATTGCGGCGCCATGGTGGTGCCGCCGCAGAACACGCCCCGGATCCCGACGTCGTAGAGGTTCACCTTTTCGGCGATGGCCTCGAGCAGCTTGGGCGTGGTGAACAGGCCGCAGATCTTGCGATGTTTCAGGAGCGTGACCGCCTGGTCCACCACATGATCCATGTAGGCGCGCGCCTGATCGAACTGTTTGCCCCCGATCAGCTTCTTCACCCAGCGCGGATCCAGATCCACGAAGTAGCAGGGGCTGCCGCGAAAGTTGGCCAGGTGCTCGATGGCCAGCCGCAGCCGGCGCGGTCCCGTGGGACCGACCATGATCCAGGCGGCGCCGCGCGGGAAATGGTCGTCGCTTACCTTCCCGCTGAACTCCTCGTAATCGATCTTGTAATCCTCCCAGCCGATGCGTTGCTTGGGCATGCCGGTGGTGCCGCCGGTTTCGAAGATGTTGTAGGGACGGCCGCGATACGGGGCTGGAACCCAGATTTCCGGTTGCAGGTCGCGCAGCCATTCGTCCTGGAAGTGCGGGAACCGGGCCACCAGATCGGCATACGACCGGACCTCGCCGCGCGGGTCGAAGTGTTTCTTCACCCAGTTCAGCCAGAACAGGCAGCCGGTTTCGGGCGAGAAATGCCATTCAATGATCTCGCGCACATGCGCATCCAGCGCCTGCCGCGCCTTCTCGAGTTCCTGTTCCGCAACGGGGATCATGGGTTTGGTGATAGGGTGTGACTCAAGCCGCTCCGGGGGGTGGCATGAAGAACTTGGAAACGGTGGCCTCCGCGGGCGGCCGGGTCAGGAGGGACACGGCCACCAGGGAGAGCGCGGAGGCGGCCGTGATGAGGGCCACGGGCATCATACCCGCCACCAGGAGTTCATCCTCCGCGCCCGGCGGTTTCTCGGCGAGAATGTCTCGATAGAACAGCGCGCCCCAGACGACGGCGGTGGTCAGCAGGCTGGCCAGTGCTCCGGCCTTGGTGACGCGCTTCCAGTAGAGCGAGGCCAGCACCAGGGGGAACAACGCCGCAAATCCGCTGAAGCACCACACGCCCAGATCAAACACCCCCGCCGTGTTCACCAGCGCCACGGACAACGCATAGGAGACGGCCACAATCCCCAAAATGAAGCCGCGGGCGAGGAGGATTTTCTGCGCGTCGGTGAAACGGCCCCGGTCGAACAGCCGCACCACCACGTCATTGGTGAACATGGTGCCCAGGCACATGAACTGGGAATCCAGGCTCGACATGATTGCCGCCAGCACCCCCGCGCCCACCAGCCCGGTGAGCACCGGCGAATGCACCATGGTATTGACCATCCGTCCCAGCACGGCGTTGGGATTCACCCCCTGGCCGAAATGCGCCGCGCCCCAGACGCCGATGAGGACGCAGGGGATCCAGACAATCATGATGAAGATCGGATGCGCCACCACGGTGAGGCGGAAACTCTTTGCGCTCCGGGCGGTGAGCCAGTGCTGGAAGAGATGCGGGAACATGCCCACGGACAGCGGGATGAAGCAGTAGCTGAAGAACTGGAGCTTGCCCATCAGCCCCTCGCGCGCCAGTCGTTCGGAGGCCCAGGAATTC